>JAOAPL010000051.1 GCA_025462925.1 Acidobacteriaceae bacterium | reverse complement strand
GCGCCGGGATCGTGCACGCCTTCGCACTCGGCGGTCTTCATGGTGATCTGCTGGGCGAGGGTGGTTACGTCCATTTTCAGGCCGGGGACAAGCTCGCGAAGCCATGTGTAAGAAAACTTCATAAATTCAGAACTGATTTAGAAAGCGGAGATCGCCGCTTTGCAGCAGGCGGATATCGTTAATGGCATAGCGCATCATGGCCAGCCGCGTCAGGCCCAGGCCAAAAGCAAATCCGTTCCACACTTGCGGGTCGAGCCCGCAGTTGCTGATCACGTTGGGATGCACCAGCCCGCACGGCAGAAGTTCCACCCATCCACTCTGCTTGCACACCGCGCAGCCGTTGCCGCCGCAGATCAGGCACTGGATGTCGAGCTCAAAGCCGGGTTCCACAAAAGGGAAGTAGCCGGGGCGGAGGCGCACGGTCACTTTGCGGCTGAAGACCGAGCTGAGCAGCGTCTGCATGAAATAAATCAGGTGGCTTACGGAAACATCACGGTCCACCATCATGCCTTCTACCTGATAGAACGTGTGCTCGTGCGAGGCATCCACTTCTTCGTTGCGAAAGACGCGGCCTGGCGCGATCATCCGCATCGGCGCGCCGTATTTCTGCAACGCTCGCACCTGCACTGGCGAAGTATGCGTGCGCAGCAGGTGGCCATCGGTCATCCAGAAAGTGTCCTGCATGTCGCGCGCGGGATGGTCGGGCGGAATATTCAGAGCGTCAAAGTTGTAGTAGTCAGTTTCGACTTCGGGTCCATCGAGCACGCGAAATCCCATGGACGTGAAGAGCTGTTCGATTTCATCCTGTACCTGCGTAACGGGATGAATGTGTCCCGGCGCAACGCCCTGCGGCGGGACGGTGAGGTCAATCCATTCTGACTTGAAGCGCTGGTCGGATTCTGACCCCTCAAGCGAAGCTTTGCGATCTTCGAACGACTTCTCCAGCGTGGCCTTGGCTTCGTTCAGAAGCTGGCCGGCCCTGGCACGATCTTCCGGAGCCATAGCGCCGAAGGTCTTGCTGATCCCGGCGAGTCCGCCTTTGCGGCCCAGCACCACGACGCGGACCTTCTCGAGTTCGGCCAGCGTGGCGGCGGCGTTGATATCGCCCAGGGCCGATTGAGTCAGGTCTTTGATGGTCTGTATCGGGTTCGTCAAGGTGTCAGCGTCCGCTATCGGAGTAATCCTAAAATATAACATTTCATTGGGTGCAACTGTCCTCCCTATCACTCCGCGGTAGTGTCTCAGTTTGAATTTGCGGGCACTGGCGGGCGTTCGCGGGATATGGCAGGATAAAGACGTGGCCAAAAGACCAAGAGACCCGAATCAGCTTGCGAAACTCGTTGTGGACATTGCCACGGGTGAGGCTGAGGATTCTGTAAGCGAATCAAAACGCCATCCTGAAAACGTGCGTGGTCGAGCTGGTGGCAAAAAGGGCGGCAAGAAGCGGGCAAGCTCTCTCACGCCCTGGCAGCGGACAGAAATTGCGCGAATTGCCGCCGAAGCTAGGTGGAAGAAAAAATAAAACCCGCCGATGTTCTGGCGGGGGTTGGGGCTTGTGTTATTGTGTGGCCTACCCACGCTTGCCGCTGCTACGTTTGTAGCTTGCTTTGTGGGAGGGCCGCTGAACGAGAGTCGAGCCAGCTAGACTTTTGCACTCCAGCCCAGAGGACGGGCTACGCAATACCTTACTGGCGATCTTTCCGAGTCGTTTCGATGTTACGTCTTTAGTTGCCATGTTTACCTTTTGATTGTGGGCATCTCCGCCCACCGGAAAAATGGTGGATAAACCTCTCCGGCTTCGGTCTGGTACACCTTGGCCGGGGAGGGGCATCCCATCTCCCGTTGGAGACAGGGAACTCCCTAAACTTTACGATTGACTTGGGATCGGCACGGAATTACTCTGAGGGTGCTGGTTTGATCCCGTCCATAAAGTTTTGCCTTAGAGCTACCGCGCCAACGGTAGCTTTTGGCGTTTTTAACCGCATGTCAACCCGCCTTCTGTTCGTCGTCCGGTGCATTCATGCGCCATTGAACGTCATCTGTGAGGTCAAGCGGGAGATTGATCGGATCTTCACTTGGATTAATGTTGTTCCAGTGAAGGGCATCAAGCGTAAGCTGCAATCCGTCGCCGACCATCTGCTCACGGCGCTGCACCAAAGATTTCAGCATCGGCTTTCGCGGGGCCTCATCAATATCAACCCAGAGAGTCATCTGCCGAGTGCCGTGGCCCTCGGTAAAGGCGTGATTGGCCCGATACGGTTTACCTGTTTTTCTGTCGTGACGAACTTCTTCACGAGCTGCCTGTGAAAACTCTTTTGCAAGTCGATCAAGAGCAGCGATTGGCCGTGGTAATGGCCAGCCCTTGTCCACTGCGAATTGTGCCACGTCGTGCAT
This sequence comes from Acidobacteriaceae bacterium, assembly GCA_025462925.1. GTDB lineage: Bacteria > Acidobacteriota > Terriglobia > Terriglobales > Acidobacteriaceae > JAICLA01. Next base: position 1,992 of record JAOAPL010000051.1, on the reverse strand, counting down.
ATTTACTTCTTTTTTACTGGTCTCATCTTTATAGAGCCGGATAAGACGCTGCATTTCGTGATGCTTTGTTGCCATTACGTCTCCTTATATGCCAACCGGAACGATATCGCCCCAGCCATCGACCAAGGCACTTGGTGCAACAGCAGATCGAATCTTGACTAAATGATTACGAAAACGGTCGTATCGGCCAGTTAGGTGTTGTAGCTGGCCAGCAACGAGCCCAGGATGAACTTCCAGGGTGCGAGAAAAGCCAAGAATGTCGCGCTCTGCGAAGAACGGAGATTTGCGAGCAATGAATCGCTCCATCAATTCACGCGGCACGCAGAAATTAGCTGCCGCTTCATTTGCGACACGCTCTTCTTCGATGACGTTGGGGCCAGTACCCGCATTTTCGCCTTCAAGTTCCACGTCAAACATGAAGGCGGTTTTACCGTGCTGACGCAATACATGTTCCATTTCATGACGAAGAACAAACCAAAAGTTATCAATGCGGTCATATCGCAAAGACATTCCTATTACCGGGGTATCGTTCAGCCAAAAGCAAACGCCATCGATCTTCGCAGAGGTCAGGGACTCAACAATTACAAAGCGAATACCAGCTTCAGCGAGGATGCGCGGAACCTTGCGGGCCTCCTCTGGAGCAGAAAGCAAATTGCGAAGTTTTTCAACAGCAGCGAGACCGGCAGCTTGTGAGTATCGAGCTACCAGCATCTCTCGCGCTATTTCCTGAACTCGATAAAGCCATGCGAGTTGCGGCGCTGGAATGTCGTCTTTATCAAATATCTGTGTCCTTTTGGGCGAGTGCCGCAGTATTTCAATCTCATCAAGCGATGAAGCACCAAAGAATTTCATGAGAGATTTTTCGACTCGGGGTATATCGCGCACGTCCTTCACATCTGGCAGCCAGCCCCTCTTGATCATCTCGGAAACTGGTAAGTCACCAAACAGGGTTGCTCTCGTCGTGCGATCTGGATCGGGACGTGCGGCGATTCGGGCCTTAGCCAAATCGTACCTTCTTTGGAGTTGCAGGAACTTTTCTGGCCTTACACCGAATACCTCGCTCAACATAAGTGCCATGTCAGCATCAACCTGCCTTTTGTCTGAGACGAGCCGGTTAACCCCGGTCTCATCGACACCCAAAACAATGGCCAAAACGCGCTGGCTCCAGCCTCGTTTCGCAAGGAGCCATTGGATATACTGCCCAGGGGTGCGATATTCTGGTTCCATACCAACGAAGATAAACCGTAAGACGAAAGCGGTCAACAGGTAATTTGCGCATAAGAGCAAACTGAACTTTATGCTTGACAAACTCAGAATTATTCATTATGCTGCTGAGTATGAATCGTTTGCCGCTGGAAAAGAGAGCGCGAATTTTGGGGATGCTGGTCGAGGGGAATAGCCTTCGCTCTATCAGTCGCCTTTGTGATGTATCCATCAATACTGTTACAAAGCTGCTGGTCGATGTGGCAGCAGCAGCGATGGAGTACCACGATAAGCATGTCCGCAATGTCCAAGTTAGGCGTTTGCAGTGCGACGAAATTTGGTGCTTTGTTGGCGCTAAAGCAAAGAACGTCACACCAGAGCAGAAGCTAGCGGGCTGGGGCGATGTTTGGACTTGGACTGGCATCGATGCGGATACGAAACTTTGTGTCGGCTATTTGGTTGGCGGCAGGGATGCTGGCTGGGCGAGAGAGTTCATGGATGATTGTGCTAGCCGCATACGTGGACGGGTACAGATCACCACCGATGGCCACAAAGCCTATTTGAATGCGGTTGAAGGTGCCTTTGGTGGAGATGCAGATTTCGCCACTCTGCAAAAAATATATGGCGCTCCCTTGGAAAATCACACGCGCTATTCCCCAGCAACTTGCATCGGATGCGACATGAAAGTGGTAAGCGGGAATCCAGACCCCAAGCATGTGAGCACGTCCTATGTAGAGCGGCAGAATTTGACCATGCGTATGGGGATGCGCCGTTTCACGCGCCTGACAA
>JAOAPL010000308.1 GCA_025462925.1 Acidobacteriaceae bacterium | reverse complement strand
CTTGGTGTCCATTTTTGCCGATCTCCGTTGACGGCAACAGAGCTGCCGCCGTGATTTCTACACCTTAGATGCCCTAACGTCTGAACTTAACCATACGGCCTAGACCAAGGTTTTTCAACAGCAGCCCCCATTCGCATCACTCGCAGTTGTTATACTCCTCCGCCAGCAGGTGTCCAACACCCAGCCGCGGAGGCCAATATGGTTGATATGAGTTTCGACAGAGTAGTGCTGGAACAGATGTTGCTGCGGTGGATCCACTTCCTCGCCGGGATCACCTGGATAGGGTTGCTGTATTTCTTCAACCTGGTGAATGTGCCCCTGATGAACGAGCTTGATCCCGCTACGAAGTCGAAAGTATTTCCGGCATTGATGAAGCGTGCGATGTTCTGGTTTCGCTGGAGCGCGTTGCTAACGGTGATTGCCGGAATCTGGTATTGGATGATGATCATCGGAGCCGATCTTCGGAATGCTCACGCCCTGGCATCGTCTGCATCAGGCACGGAGGCTACGCACTTTGCTCATGCCCGTGCCGGAATGGCGATCGGAAGCTTCTTTGGTATTTGGACAGGAGCATTCATTGTCTGCTTTGTGGTCGTGTGCGTGATGAAGGTGAACAGCCCGGTTGTCGTAGGACTCACATACGCGGTGGTTGTGGCGAGTGCCGCGGTTGCGTATGTCCTCCTGAATCATCACGGGTGGGAGAGCAGCCGGTTGATCTCAATCGGCATTGGCGGCGGCATGGGATGGATGATGATGCTCAATGTCTGGGGAGTGATCTGGCGATTCTCCAAGAAACTGATCCGTTGGACAGAAGAGAGCACACAAGGGAAAGCGATGCCTGTGGAAGCGAAATCATTCGCAAGACAGATCTTTCTGACTTCTCGCGCGAACTTCGCCTTGTCCGTGCCGATGCTGTTCTTCATGGGAGCGGCAAGCCATCTGCCGCTCTGGGGATAGACACCGGCGAGTGTCGTTTTGGTAATGGCGTGACCCGATTTGTGCCAAATCGCGTACCACCTCGTCTAAGCGCCAAGGTGCGCCAAACTATATAAGGTTCCATAGATTTAGCTTCGTTCCTGTAAAAAACCATACCTTCTCTTGTGTGAAAACATTCCTAAGTCTCTGAAAACACATTGAATGAACGTTTGGAGACCTACATGCGCTTACATTTTTAAATTTCCCCCACATTTCACAATCTGAAAGGATTTGGAGGCAGAATGCGAAAGAACGTCTCACGAGTTTTCGCTCTATCATTTGCCCTGACCTTTGTCCTCTTGGCTAATTTTGCTTTTAGCCAAGGCATCGTTACCGGATCGATTTCCGGGACTGTGCAGGACGAACAGGGTGCAGCAATTCCAAAGGCCGCCGTCACGGCTGTTCAGGACGGCACCAATGCGGAGTTCAAGGCCCAGTCTGATGGACAAGGGTACTACTCCATCAAAGCACTTCCCATCGGCACCTACAAAGTTTCGGTGACTGCACCGAACTTTACCAAACTGAATGTAAACAGCGTTGCCGTCGATTCCGGCAGAAATACGGTTTTGGGCGCACAGGTCCTGAAAATCGGCGCATCTACCGAAGTCGTTAACGTTGAAGCGACAGCACCACTGATCGACGCTGCCAGTTCTCAGATCGGCGCAACTTTCGAAAGCAAACAGGTTCAAGAGTTGCCAAACGCGGGCGCTGGGTTTGACAACCTGGCTCTCTTCATTCCGGGTATGGCCCAAACATCCGGCTCCACAAGTTTCAGCAACACCAACGGCGCGGGCATCAGTTCAAATGGACTCCGTGGCCGTTCTAACAATTTCCAGATTGACGGCCAGTCTAACAATGACAACTCAGTTGCCGGTCCTGCGATTTTCCTGTCCAATCCGGATATTATTGGTGAGCTTCAGATCGTGACCAACAATTTCAGCGCGGAGTACGGACGCAACACCGGTTCGGTCGTGAACTATGTGACCAAGTCGGGTACGAACGCATTCCACGGCAGCGCTTTCGACTATTACACTGGAAGCCTTTTCAACTCTCTTACCAATTCTCAAAAGAATCCTCAGTTCGGATTCTGCCCGCCTGGAGTAGCAATAGGCAGTGCGACTTCAACCGCCCCGGGCGGCTGCAAAGAGGCGAAGACTCCACGCTCCAACGAGAACCGTTTCGGCGGCACCATTGGCGGACCGATCTGGAGGGACAAAGCCTGGTTCTTCGGCAGTTATCAAGGCGATCGTTTCAGGCAGGGACCTTCTCCAAGCACCTCAACAACCTTGACCCCGACTCCGGCAGGTATTGCGCTGCTAGCCGCTACCTATCCCGGCAATGTCGCTGTAAAGTCGCTTCAAACCATCGGCCCTTACGCAGTAACTACGGGCAACCCTACCCCGGCAGGCACAGTGAGCAACGTTCTAGTGACTGATGGTGTTACACCCGTTACTGTGCCGTTTTCTAAGGTCAGCAGATCGGTAGCTTCGCTGTTCAATGACAAACAGATCACCGGTCGGGGTGACATTCAGTTGTCACCGAAAGACCGTTTCTTTGCGCGGTACATCTATCAGCAAAGTCTTAGCACAGTCGGCTCAGGCACGGTCTCCAGCGGCGCCTGGGTTGATGTTCCCTCAAAAGAACAGCAGATCGGCCTTGATTACACCCGTACTTGGTCCAGTCATTTTGTTTCGCAAGCGCGGCTCAGCTACTCCAGACTTTTCGTTGGGTTTGAAGGAGGTTCAGCGTTCCCGACTTGCTTAGCCTCGAACCTGGCGGCATGTCCTACGTCGATTGCGATTAACAACGGCACCGGACAAGTACCGGGCGGAAACCGCGGCTATGGTATCGCCAATAACCTTCCTCAAAACCGTCTGGTCAACCACACCCAATACTCGAGCAATAACACCTATTCCATCGGAAGGCATACCATCAAGTTCGGTGGCGAGTTTGCACGTCAACGATCTCCGAATCTGTTCCTCCCGAACAATAGCGGATCTTTCACTTTCGCGAATTTCAACAGCTTCATCCAGAACAAGTCATCGTCCCTTTCTCTGGCTGAAGGAACAAAGAGTTTCAACTTTAAGGAAAAGGACATGTCCTTTTATGGTCAGGATGACTGGCGCATTAAGGACAACCTGACCCTTAATTTGGGATTGCGATGGGAATGGAACCAGCAGGCGATCAATCTGCTGCACGACATTACCGTTGCAAACCAGGCTCTGACACCGTCCTTCTGGAACACCGCCATATCCACCGACATTACCGAAATTCCGGCGATTCCTCAGGACCTCAACAACTTTGGGCCGAATATTGGATTTGCGTGGACGCCTCGCGTTTTCCAGAGCATCCTCGGCCAGGACAAGACGGTCATCCGCGGTGGCTATCGCATCGCCTATGATCCCGCGTTCTACAATATCTTCCTTAACATAGCGAGTGCGGCCCCGGTTGTGAATCTAGGCACGATCACTACGGGTGTCGGGCTTCCTTCTACTGGCTTTACAGGTGCTGACGTGCAAGCGGCCTACCTCTCACTCATTCCGCGTGGAGGCAATCCGGGCACTAGAAGCCAAACCCGTGTTTCGCCTGACTTCCATAATCCGTACACCCAGCAATGGTCGTTGGGGATTGAGCGGCAGATTGGAAATCATATCGGTGTAGAAAGCCGGTACGTAGGCAATCACACAATCGGGAACTTTGAGACGCAAAACGGGAACCCGCTGCTTACTGGCATTCCCGCTTCTCTGTTGCCGGCTGGGGTGACACCTTGCGCTACGGTAGGAGCCCCTGGTTTTGGCCGCGCGGATTGTAACTTCTCTCTACTTCGTGTGCGCACCAACGGAGCATTCTCCATCTATCACGGCTTACAAAACCGGATCGATGTACGGAACCTCCACGGTATGACAGCAGGCGTGGAATATACCTACAGCAAGGCAATTGACAATGTCAGTGAGATCTTTTCCAACGGCACTGGCATCTCCACTCCTATATCGCAGAACCCATTCGACACTACCAAGGGTGAACGTGGAGTTTCTGGTCAATCGTTCCCGAACGTCTTCACTACGTACTGGATCTATGACCTGCCATGGCTGAAGTCTCAAAGCGGCATCGTTGGTAAGGTGCTCGGTGGCTGGCAATGGGGCGGCACATTCCGCTACCAATCTGGCGCACCTATCACACCCTATCAAGATGCGACCAACGGGAGTTGTGATACTTCATTCAACGCCGGGTTCATTGGCTCGGTGGATTCCTGCCGTCCGATTGCAGGAAATCCATCGGCACCATTTGACTCGATTGGTAAGTACACCAGTGCCACTAACTTCATCGATGTGAGCACCGGCCTAGTGACCACGCCGAGCGCAGTACGGTTCATCGTAAACAACAGCTTCGCCGATACTAATCTGTGCGGCGGAAACCCGTTTGCCTGTTCCATTTCGCGCGACATCTACAGAGGCCAACCCCGCAACAACGTGGATCTCTCGTTGCAGAAGAGCACCAAGTTGACGGAAACCGTGAATCTGCACTTGCGCGCTGATATGTTTAACGTCTTCAATAATCAGTTCCTGGGGACTCCGGGGCTGGATATTAACGACGGAAACTTTGCTAATAACGGTGACTTCGGCACTACTGCCTTCAATGGCGGAACTCGCCGTTCTATGCAGCTTCTTGTTCGCATATCGTTCTAAGGTAAGCGAAACAAGAACAACTCACGGGCCAGCCTTCGGGCTGGCCCTTTTTTTCGTTCGGCTGGAACCTTCCTTTTTGCATGCTTACTGGTCATTTCTAGATACGGCAATGTTAAGATTGAGTCCCAAAATATGAGCAAGACCGCAAAGGCGGCGCCGGTCCGCGCAGCGCACAAAACCGCTTCTGTCCCCATGCTGGACCTCTCCCGGCAGTATGCCGTGATTCGCTCTGAGATCAACGAAGCGGTGGAACGAGTCTGCGCCTCGCAGCAATACATCATGGGCAAGGAAGTGGCGGAATTCGAATCTGAGGCGGCGACTTTTCTGGGCGCGAAGCACGCCATCGGTTGTGCATCCGGCACGGATGCCATCTGGCTGGCGTTGCTTGCCAGCGGAATCGGCCCCAGCGATGAAGTCATCACCACCCCTTTTAGTTTTTTCGCCACCGCCAGCGCCATTATCCGGACGGGTGCCAGACCGATCTTTGCCGACGTCGATGCTGCTACTTTGAATATCGATCCCGCATCGATTGAAAATCGTGCAAAGAGATCGCGGTCGTCAAAGCTCAAAGCAATCCTGCCCGTACACCTTTACGGACAGTGCGTTGACATGGATGAGTTGGCGCGCATAGGAACTGAATACAAGCTTACGATCATCGAGGATGCCGCCCAGGCCTTTGGAGCGGCTTGGCGCGGAAAGCGCGCCGGCAGTATGGGCCTCTCATCAGCATTCAGTTTTTATCCTACAAAGAATTTGAGCTGCTTTGGCGATGGCGGCCTTGTGACCACCAATGATTCCAAATTGGCTGAGCATGTGCGCTTGCTGCGAAACCACGGCAGCAGCAAACGCTACTACCACGAAGAGATCGGATGGAACAGCCGTCTGGATGCGATGCAAGCGGCCATTCTTCGCGTGAAGATGAACTACATCGAAGACTGGAATGAAAAACGTAAGCAGCGCGCCGATGCATATGATTTGCTGCTCAAGTCCTCAGGCTTGCTGGCGCCGAGCAACCCATCCGCTAAGTCGCAATCGCCGGTTCGACTATTGAAACGGATGCCGCAGGCATTCCACATCTTCCATCAATATGTGATTCGCGTAGAGCGGAGAGATGAACTTCGCGCGTTCCTGACAAAGAAGAACATCGGTTCTGAGATTTACTATCCGGTGCCGTTGCACTTGCAACAATGCTTCGGATACCTCGGTTACGCAGAGGGAGATCTGCCGGAAAGCGAACGCGCAGCCAAGGATGTTCTTGCGTTGCCAATATTCCCGGAACTTACGTCAGAAGAACAGGCAACGGTGGTGTCAGCGATTGCGGAGTTCTACTCATAGCTGCGGTCGCCTGCGGCTGATGTTCAGCTTCGTACCCGATGAGTTGTCGACGATGGCGATCACGATCCCGTATCAGCCGCCTTCTCTCTTCCGATTCCGAAATTCCTAAGGCCGATTCGGCCATCTCACCATATCCAGCTTGAAAAGCCGAATAGGCGATCAAGTAATTTTGCAGGCGCAGACGTGGACGATCACCAGAAACTTCTTCATAACAATCCAAAAAAAAGTCTCGAGCATCCCCACTTAGCTGCCATTCAAGAATGGTTCCAGCGAGGTCCCAAGCGATGTCCACCGGACCGGGAAGGAAATGGTCGTCGCCGTGGGCAGCGCAATCGAGCTTCAGTAACTGCCCAGTGTCATCAACTCTGATCCATTCATGCGGCATCATGCGAGCATCGACGATGACGGGGCGCTCGACCGCCAGCTGAAATTTCCGATTCATTTCGCGTCCAGCAAGGAGCCCGAAATTGAATCTTGCCATCTCTTCGAGCGTCGCCGGTTCGGCATCGCCAACTTGGAAAGCTCGCGATCTGAACGCGATGTATTCGGCGATTTTCCGGAGCAGTTCGGAAGAGACGTCGTCAGCAGAAAGCAATTTGCCATTGCTCCATGGATATGCTGCAAAACCATTGCGCGAAACAGAAGAAGTGACGGTGTAACCTGCTTCGGCCACAATCTGGGTTCGTTTGCTGACTGCCGCGCCATACCGGCCGAGTCCTTCGTACTTGAATACGACTTTTCCATCTTTCGACAGATACTTTGCCGGTGAGAGTTGTTCCCATACAGCGGGCCAATTTTCAGGATCGCGGTATTTCGTGGAACTATATTTTGCCTCCGTAAAGACCCGACTGCGCCAGTGCCCGCCTGAAATCGGAACGACATCAGAGTTCGGAGCATGCCGGATCGGCGACGCCACAATGGAGTTGAAGCTGCGCCAGCGTGCAGCGGCATTGTTCGCAACCAGAACATCAGGATCGGCCTGCCGGCTGCACATAAAACGAATTCGATCTCGTGCGACACCCAAAGCAGTCAGCGCATCACCGACAGAAAGAAATGAAGAGCCACTGAGCCCTGGTCCTTCATCGACAACAAGAAACAGAGCCGAGCGTCGGTTGTAGTTGAGGATGGTCTCGCGCTGATCGGCTTTGAGGTTCAATATGCGGTCGTAAGGATGACCTTCAGGTCGTACGGTGATCCGGCGCGGTTGCACCTCTTGTGCAATACGTTGCGCCAATGCCGCCCGGACGATCGCGCTCAATGTTGTTCCCATACTGCGGATACCAATCACCAACACCTCTCCGGAGGCTGGCATGCTTAGGTTCCGCGCGCATTCGACATAGTCGAATGGATGCAGTGCGTAAAAGCAGAATCCTTCAGGCGGCGAGATTTGAACCGTAGCTGGACAATCTGCCTGTCGGATCAGGGCCGCAGCTGCCGTCGCTATTTCATTCGCCCTCTCTGGAGAGAGCAGGGCCTGAGCAATCAAATCTGTGACCTTGGCAAGCAGAGCGGCCGAAGGGCTTTGAATTGTGGGATCAGCTTCCGCGAGATCCGTGAGAGCACATTCCAGCTCTCCTGCTCGCAGGAAGATGCTGACGAGAAGATTTTCCAGATCTGCGTCTTGTGAAGAATGTAATGCTTCAACTTCGGACAACAGTTCTGAACGGAGTTGCGATCCCGGCAATTGCTGCCGAACATCGCGGAATACCATCATGTGGCAAGGTTGTGTGGTCAAGCGAGAAAGGTCTTTCGTTCGCCCCAACGATCGTCGGGGGCTAGGTCCCCAGAATTGTTTATGCAGCTTTTTTCTTTTCGCGCGTCGCACGTTTGGCCCGGGCTACATCGCCATCTTTGTCGATGAAGTAAAGATAGCTGTTGTCGCGGTCGACGGCTTTTTCAACCAGCACTTCGCTTGCACCCTCGCCAGACTTGGATTTGCGGCAGACGTTTCCACTACCGTCTATGAAATACAGGTACTTCTTGTAGTCCCGTTCAAGGTTCAGATCTTTAACTTTTTCCGCCATTTTGATTCTGATGAGGGAAAGTGGCTTGGGGTTTGCAGTCTGTGAGGGGTTGTGACTGAAGCAAATTACCGGCGGTGCCTTGAAATAGGAGTTTCACCCGGGGCGAGCACCCGACGGACCATGACTCCGTTCATTTTGTACTTTCTTTCCAGCAATTTGCCGTCAACATCGCGCAGGCGTACCGTGAAGACAGGCAGAGTACCCTCTTTTCCGAAACTCTCGTTGCTAACCAAGAAGGGCAGCTCTCCATTGAATCTCTCCCGGTAAGCTGTTTCGTAACGACTTCGCTTGGTGTTCCATGTAAATACGCGCAACTGGTTGAAGTCGAAGGGCATGCCATCTCGCGGCTCCGACATCAGTACTGCATACTGTGGAACCTTCTTCGTACCGGTTCCGTCGGTAGAAGTCTCGTCTGGCACCGTCACTTCACTCACGACAAAGCTGGCGATGATCCGCTGACCTTCGGCGTATTGCGCAATTTCTAGAGGAATGTCCACATCCAGCATTCGGCCGAGCAACCAGCCAACTCGCTTCTGCTGGTCGCGAACGAGCCACCAGTCTTCCATTCCAAGCGCGGCGGGAGCAGTCGCAATCTTCTTGGACTTAGGTTCGATTGCCGGCGCGGGCTCATCTTCCGCAGTGCTCTTCTTCTCTTCATCGGAACTGGAAGGTTCGGAAGCCTTCACTGGTTTCGGCAGCGCTTTCAGTCCACTTTTTGGAGTGGACGCCCGTTTCAGGAGCTCGACTTTCGCTGCGTCTTTCAGCTGGTAAAGGCTGTCTGAATCCCGGGCGGGCTGGACATGCAAATTTACGATGCGTCGGGTGACTGCCGTAGCCTGTGAGACCGACTTGGCATTTTCCTGCGCCAGCTTCGCGAAGCGGTCATAGATATCTTGTCCGACAAGGTAACGCTGCTCGATCCAACCCTCTTTGCCATCGGCTGCGCGGACACGCACAAAGCGTTTGTTCGAGCTCCGCTCCAACACCCGCACGCGATCGCCATTCCCGACGAAGCCGACCTTGTTGTAGACGGCAGCGACGCGATCTCGCAGAGCGACTTGCGGCGCAGAAACATAGGCATCTTCATTGCCGCCGGCACTGGAATTCTTGCCGCATCCGCCGAAAATCGATAACAGGAGGAGCAGGAAGATAGTTGAGGGAAATTTTGCGGTTTGCCGCCTTACTGATGCATGGACGTGCGTGGTTCTCATTAGGTCGAATACAAAGTTCACAGGAATAAGACAATCTTAGCAGCAGCTACAAGAAAGCGATGGAAGCCGCATTGGCCGGGTTCACACCGGAACTGGCTGTTCCTGCTGAGACAAGTTTCCCCGAGGAATCAATCGAGTAAATCGAGATATCGGGAGATCCGCTGAAGTTTGTTACATAAACGAATTTTCCCGATGATTCGATCGCGACCGAAGAGGGGCTGGCTCCTGTTGCCACGGCGGTTCCGATCGGAGACAGCGCCCCGGTCGTAAGAATGCCTAAGGAAAAAATGTTATTGCTGCTTTGGCTGGCAACATACACATGGCTGCCCGTGCTATCGGAAGCGATGACGATGGGCACGGCGCCGGCAGCAGTAGTCGAATTTGGCGACGCCAGCAACGTCAGATTGCCGGTTGTGCTATCGATCGAATACTCGTCAACCGCGCTGACCCCGTCTGCTACATATGCGAATTTGCCCGTCTTCTCGACAGTGATCGACTGGGGATGAGCGCCTGACTGTGCAGGCACAGTGTTCACGAACGTTAGTGCGCCAGTGGTCGCATTAATGGAGAAGACCGATATGCCGGTTGAATCCAAGGCAGCGTAAAGGAACTTGCCATTGGGGTGCGTCGCCAAACCGACGGGAGGGCCGGAGGTGCCGGCTGACGCGCCGGTCAGTACCGGATTGCCGATTGCAGTAAGGCTGCCCGTAGTGGCGTCAATGGAGAAAGCGGTGACGTCATCACTGCCGGAATTGGCGACGTAAAGGAACTTGCCAGAAGTGTCGGCAATGATCGCATTGGGATTACTGCCTGCGGTGTTGAATGGAGATCCCGAGATGGTGGTGAGCGCGCCGGTGCTGGAGTTCACCGTAAATGCTGAAACGGTGCCGGCATCATTCGCAGAAAAAAGAAACTTGCCGGCAACTGTGACCAGGGCCGCTGGGCCGTTGCTAGCTGTCGAAACCGCGCTGCCCACAGTTGTAAGCAAACCCGTTGTCGAGTTGATGGAGAAAATAGATATCGACCCGGCGGTGGCGTTCTGAAAGTTCGCCACAAAAGCGAATTTCGGTGTGGTAGCAGCCGGAGTATCTGTGCGTGGGGTGAAGAAGCCACTGCAACCTATTTGTACAACCAACAGCAAAGCGAAGCTGAACGTCCAGAACGATTTGAAGTTTCTGTATTTCATATCCGCCCGGGGTAATTTTGGATTTGGCGAGAGTCATCCAGCAGAGCTGGATGTACAAAGTTTACCAGCAATATGGCTGCTAGGAAATTGAAACAAGAACAACGGCGGGCGACAAATTACGCGTGGCCGAGAGCGGCGATGGGAAAGAGTGACGCAGCGATGCTGCGGCGGTCTTGCGAGTCGTTATCCACGCGGATGACCTGCCCGCCCAAGCGCACTTGAATTTCTTCCGTCAGTGATATCTCGTAGGGGACGGAGACGATCACCTCGATCTGCGACATTGGATCTAGATCCGCGAAGTCAGCGAAAACAGCGATTCCATGAGCACTCATATCGCGGAGATGCACGGGCCGGGGAACCTCGTCATTGGAGGTCTTGACCGAAATAGGCAGGCAAATCACAGAACGGGGGCCCGAACGACGTTTATCTTCCAAATCGACAAGCCTCCTTAAACTCGGCCGACGCTGGCGCATCAGCAATATCCGAAAATCAGCAATGACCTTCTCTGCGCTGGAATTTTAGCATCCATTTACGTGCCTGTATTCTGATTTCAATCCGAATCATTTACTCTTTTTGGTCGGGAAACGGCAAAATGGGCTGCTCCGAACGGAGCACAAAGATTCCTGACGCCGAGTAGTTCCCCACGGCATCATTTATAGTGACAAACGCGTCTTTCGTCTTGAAGGAGAATACCGGTGGCCTATACACAAGCACCCCTGCCCTACGACTTTGCGGCCTTGGAGCCGCATATCGATACTCAAACCATGCAAATCCACTATGGCAAGCACCACACCGCCTATATCACTAACCTGAATGCGGCCGTTGAAAAGCATCCTGAATTGTTTTCGAAGAGTGCGGAGGAGTTGGTACGCGACCTGAAGAGCGTGCCCGAAGACATTCGGACTGCAGTCCGCAACCACGGTGGCGGACATGTAAACCACACCATGTTCTGGCAAATCATGAAACCGAACGGCGGAGGCAAGCCAACGGGAGCAATCGCCGACGCGATCAACAGCACCTTCGGCAGCTTTGAAGATTTCCAGAAGCAATTCAACGACGCCGGATTGAAACAATTTGGATCCGGATGGGCATGGCTGGTGAAGAATTCATCAGGGAAATTGCAGGTTGTAAGTTCGGCCAATCAGGACAATCCAATGACTGACGGCCTCTCTCCGATTTTCGGCAACGACGTTTGGGAGCATGCCTATTATTTGAAATACCAGAATCGCCGCGGTGATTATCTATCGGCTTGGTGGAACGTGGTGAATTGGGACGAGATCAACAAGCGGTTGGCAGCAGCGAAGTAATTGGGGCGCAGTTAACCTGGAGACGAACCTCTCGTCTCCAGGTTGTTAGGTTCCTAATTTGTCTCGATCCACGTTGCAGCCGAACAGTAATTGGCTAATTTTCCGTGCAATCTCCATACCGTCACTGTAAATTCCGTCAGTCTTGCACCAACGCGCTAGACGCGCCAGACTGGATATGCTGATCGCGGGGTCCGGCGAATCCAGCAATTCGCGACGCAAGGAAATTGCGAGTGCCTTATCCTGCTCACGACGAACCTCACTTTCAAAATGATTCAGCAGCTTTGAAAGAGATCTCTTGTCAAAATTTGGGTTCAACAGATAAGCGAGGGTTCCCGTTGTGCTCATTGATTTCTTCATTGTCCATTGCCTCGGATTTCTTCATTGTCCATTGCCTCGTCTGGTTCCTTGGCAAGTGCTTCGCGGAAGAACGCCAAAACATCAGGCCTTACCGTAAGTAAGGTGCGATGTTCGGTTCTTTGCTTCCCGTACCAATTAAAGCCCCTATGCCCTTGCGCAGTAATTCCAACTCTCATCAACTTTCTCGTGATCTTTCCCAAGAAAGCTGATGTCGTAGCGTCCTCGACTTCTAGAGCCATCGCCAGCTCATCGTTAAAACAATTCCCTCGCCGTTCCAACAGAAATTCAACTGTTCGCAGAACCTTTTCTTGCAACAACATTCGAAAGACTCCCGCCGGAGAAGTCACAAAGGTCATGGGTTCCAACATCTGTTCAACTTGGGTAGGCGAATCAGCGCTTTGAATCGGAACCGCATCTCGGCTACCCAACGACAAGAATGCCAAGATCGCCTGTACTTGGGACGAATTTAGCTCCAATAACACTTGATTGGGACCCTCGTTGATAATCAGCTTGTTCACTTAAAACCTCATTCAAGTACTTACTAAGTACTTGAATTAAGCTTAGACACGGGTAGTACCATCTGTCAAGAAAAATTAAGTGGCTAATTGTGCGCAACAAGGCATTTAATTTCGCGTGCTTTCGGCGATATAGGTAATGAAATCTAGAAGACAGTGTTGTTCGGAGCGCTGGTTAGCAGTCGGACAAGCCAGTGCATGATCAGATTCACAATACTGAGCACGATGGCTCCGAGAAATGCCGGCCAGAATCCCTGAACCTTGAATCCGGGGACGAGAGCGCTGGCGGCCATCAGCATGAGCGCGTTGATCACTAACCAGAAGATCCCCAGTGTCAGAATAGTGAGCGGGAAGGTAATCAGTTTGAGAAATAATCCCAGCGTGCCGTTCACCAGTCCGATCACAATCACGGCCAACAGCGCCGGACCGAAGCCGGTCACAACGAATCCAGGCACGATGCGGGTGACGATCAACAGGCTCAACGCGCTAAGAAACCAATTGAGCAGCAGTCTAATCATGCGAAAAGAATATCAGCCTTTGTAGCTTTGAGCTTGCAATCAGGCGGCGATCGGCATCTCTGCCGTGACTTCCTGAAAGTACTGCATCGATAATTTCAACCCTTCTTCCAGCTGTATCTTTGGCTCCCAACCGAGCACCGCGCGGGCCAAACTAATATCCGGACGGCGCTGTTTAGGATCATCCTGCGGCAACGGGCAGAAATCTAGTTTGCTTTTTGATCCGGTGACTCTCAACACAAGTCGCGCGCACTCGAGAATCGTAAACTCATTGGGATTGCCGATGTTCACCGGTCCGGACTCATCGGAATGCGCCAACCGCAAGATGCCGTCAATCTCGTCGGTGACGTAACAAAAGCTGCGCGTTTGATTGCCATCACCATAAATAGTGAGCGGATCTCCACGCAAAGCCTGGCGCATAAAGTTCGAGATGACGCGGCCATCATTCATCTGCAATCGCGGCCCATAAGTGTTAAAGATGCGAACGATCCGTGTGTCCACGGAATGGTATCGGCGGTATGCGACGGTGAGCGCCTCAGAAAACCTTTTCGCTTCGTCATAAACTGAGCGCGAACCGATGGGATTCACATTTCCCCAATAGCTTTCTTTTTGCGGATGAGCTTCTGACGGGGGGTCGCCATAACATTCTGAGGTGGATGCCATCAGGAATTTGGCGTCGCTGCGGCGCGCAACTTCGAGTGCATTCATAGTCCCAAGAGAACCGACTTTTAAAGTCGCGATGCCATGCTCGGAGTAGTCAACGGGGCTTGCCGGTGAAGCGAAGTTGAAGACGAAATCAAATTTGCCAAAAGTGAATAGTTCCGGACCGCAGATATCGGCTTCATGAAATACAAATCGCGGTTCATTCTTCAGGTGGGCAATGTTGCTCAGACTGCCAGTAAGCAGATTGTCGACCGCACAAACGCAATGGCCTTCGGCCAAAAGGGCATCACACAGATGTGAGCCGAGAAATCCTGCTCCTCCGGTTACAAGCACGCGCATGTGCGAATAGATGCGTACTCAGGATGTTGTGCTGTCCCAAACGGCAGTGCGCAAACTGCTACTCCGTTACAACCTGCATCGTCTGGTCAACGCTGATCGACCTGGGAGCGCTTGCGTCCGAGCCGGAGTAGGCTGCCCTTACAACAAATCCGGTATCGCTGGTTTCAACGGAGTAGGTGTATGGGCCGCGCGTATTCGACGGCATGCTGATGTCGCCATTCGAACGGAGGTCGTCGAGCGAGACGTACTTGCCATCGCTGGCGAGTCGCCGACGCTCAGCATTGGCGATGACCATCAGATCGTTCCGAACTCCAACAACGTCGATCGTAGTCTTCGGAGAGCCTCCGCCGGGCGCTACCGACTGCGCCTGCTTTGCGTATAGGAAAGCTCCGATACCAACGGCAATCAGCAGTCCGATGAATCCGAGTGCGCGTCCCATTGGTCTCCTGTCAAGGTGTAGACATCAATTCGTTCATGTCATTGCCCATTGATGGAAAGACAATACACGAAAAAATCGGCAGACCCAAAGTAAATGCGGCCGTTTGAGATTGCAGGCCCGGAGTCAACCACACTTCCCGTGGGGAACTTAAAGAGAACAGCGCCATTAGTGTTGCTTACCGCGTAGAAATTATGGTCATCGCTGCCAAGCAGGATTACGTCCTTGATGACTGCTGGGGCGGAGAACAAGTTGGTAGTGCTTAGTCGATTCTCCCATTTCAGACTGAGGGTGTCATTCCAGTCCTGCGCAATCTTAAACAGATCACCCATTCCGGTCGGCACGAAGAAGTTGTTGTACTTTTTTATGATGGAAAGATTGGTTCCGCAGGCCGAGACTACATTACCACTGGTCAAGGCTGGCGAGCTGATGATCTCAGAACCATCCAGGGTGAAGGATTTCACGTTGCTGGTCACCAAGCCCCCGCTATTGCGTTGCACCGTGTAGAGGTTGCTGTTCTTGCCACCTTCGCTGACATAGTAAGCCGGGGTGCTGGTTCCGGTGCACTGGTTGGTGATCACAGTAGAGTGCAGCACCGGCGAAGAGCCGATGTCTCTATCGTGGATATCATTATGCAGCACTTGCACGAAGTTTAAGATCTTGCCGGTACTCGCATTGATCGCGAGAATACTGTCGGGGTAGCGAGTGGCATTCGGCGTCGATGGTTTGCAAGTGCTTCCAGGATTGCCTGTGCCTATATAAACAATCCCCGTGGACGTGTCGATTGCCGGTGATGACCAGACTCCGGCTCCCGTGCAGTTCCCGGTCGGGCAACTTGTCTGGTCGATAGCATTTAAGCTCCAATTCACGGCACCCGTGAATTGGTTAAGAGCGACAACCTTGCCCACCACGCAAGGTACATCTCCGTGAGAAGCTACTCCAACGAAGACTGCTCCATTGAATACGGCAGGAGAGGTCCAGACCTCGGCTCCGTTTGAAGGATCTCCGAGTTGCCGCTTCCAGAGAAGCGCACCGGTCGAAGCGCGCAGCGCATACACGAATGCGTTAAACGCTCCGAAGTAAACGATGTTATTTTTGACATCCACGAATGCCGAGGAACCGATGCGGCAACTTCCGGGAACGCAGCCGCCCACCATGTCCACGGTGAACGACCATATCTTCTGTCCTGTAACGGCGTTCAACGCGTAGAAAATTCCGTTCCAAGCCCCAACGTACACCGTACTCACTCCTCCAACGGTTGCCACCGCGGGGGAAGCAGTAACGGCGGAGCCGGCCCGAAAGGCCCACCTTTGCTTCAGAAAAGTCACATTTGACGAACTGATCGATGTCTCGGCGCTGTGCCCGGTATTGCTCATGTCCCGCCTGTATTTGGGCCAGTCCTCAGCATTGGATGGGAGAGAAATCAAAAAACAAATAACTACGAACATCAGACACACTGCGGCTGGCTTCCGAGACATGTTAGGTCACTCCAGGAAAGATTTGCTTCCAAAAAGCGGAAGACCGCCGGCTATAAGTGTCCACGCGCTTCTATTTGGGTCTTGGAGATTCGGATGCGATTGTGAACTGCGGGGCAACTGGAACTCTGGAATTTATGGGTTAATAAATCGGAGCCCTTTGCCCCTAAAATTGCGTAGAGCAAATGTTCTCTCTGATCTGAACTAAACGCATCCCGGCGCGCCGAATCGCTGCAGGACGAACTCCAGCGCCTCTTCCTTCGTAGCGAGACGACCTTCGAGTTGGCCATCTTCCACTTCACTCAACATCTGTTTGAAACGCGGCCCTGCGCTGTAGCCGGCGGCGATCAGATCGTGTCCGGTGAGGAGCGGTTGCGGCCGGATCTGCTCCGGAGGCGTGCTTGCCAGCTTCTCTTTCGCGAAATCATATAAAGCAAGATCGCCATGGCTTGCAAGGCAATCCAGCCGATGCATGGCAAGGTGCTCCTCGAATTTCGGCTGGCGCAAAAAGCGCTTCAGCGTCGATTCGCGCATCTTGGGCATCTCTGGAAATTTCATGTGGTTGGCGACGATCGCAACGATCTGTTCAGTTTCGTCGTTCGACATTCGCAGACGATGACAAATCGCTTCGGCCATTTTGCTGCCGATGTCTGCGTGATTATCAAAACGGATGCGGTCCGGCGCGCGGCGAAATGTCGGCGGTTTGCCAACGTCATGCAAGAGTGCTCCCCAAGCCAGTGTTGGAGAAGAATTCGGCTCCAGTCCTTCGAGCAAGATAAGAGTGTGCATCCACACATCGCCTTCAGGATGAAACTGCGGTGGTTGTTCTACGCCCTTAGTCACCTCGATCTCCGGAAGCACTTCATGCAGGAGTCCGGTTTCATTCAGCAATTCAAAAGCGCGGCGGGCTTTGCCTTCCGTGAGCATCTTCGTGAGCTCATCGCGAACGCGTTCCCTGCTCACTTGATGAATCTCTGCGGCATGATCTTGGATTGCACGCAGAGTCTCGGGAGCGATTTCGTATCCAAATCGTGCAGCAAAGCGGACGGCTCGCAACATGCGCAGTTTGTCTTCGCCAAAGCGGCGATTCGGATCGCCGATAGTACGAATCACGCCCGCACGAAGGTCATCTCGTCCGTGGACGTAATCGAGCACTTGATTCCCGTTTAGCGGGTCGAGCATCATGCCGTTGATCGTGAAGTCGCGGCGCTGCGCATCTTCTGCGGGTGTTTTCGAGAAGCGAACTTCGTCGGGATGGCGGCCATCGGAGTACGCACCGTCGCTACGGAATGTAGCCACTTCAACCGACCCTGATCCACGTTCGTTCTTGTACGGCACAAGAACGACTCCGAACTGCGCCCCCACGGCGTAGGTCTGCGGAAAGATGCGCATGACCTCATCGGGAGTGGCGTCCGTGGCGACATCGTAATCGGCCGGCTCGCGACCAAGGATCAGGTCGCGCACGCATCCGCCGGCAAGATACGCCTGATGCTGGCGCTCGCGAAGCGTCTGGATGATATCGATGGCAGCGGAGTTCAAGGTGCGGTTTCTCCTTTCTGGTTTCTAGTTTCTGGTTTCTCGTTGACCTCGGGGACTAAAGCCGGTGCTTCTTACCAACTTACGGCACGGCCGAAGCCGTGCCCCTTCAAGGCAAAACGAAGAGCAGCGCGCCGTTCGTGGCGCTATCCTTGCAATAATATAGATGTATGGCTAGGTCAGCCTTGATCCTCGGCATTGAAAGCTCCTGCGATGAGACTGCAGCCGCAGTGGTGCGCTCCGGCGAGGAGTTGCTTTCAAGCGCGGTGGCATCGCAGTTCTCGGCGCACCAGCCTTATGGCGGAGTGGTGCCCGAGTTGGCAGCGCGCGAACACTTGCGTGCCATCGCTCCCATCGTCCGCAAAGCGTTGGCTGACGCGGGAACCATGCTGGACCAGATCGACGCGATCGCCGTCACACAGGGGCCAGGCCTCGCCGGAGCGCTGCTCGTCGGGATCACTTATGCAAAGGCGCTCGCGTTCGCGGCAGAAAAACCGATCATCGCTGTCAATCACCTAGAAGGGCACATCCATGCAGTGCTGCTCGAAGAGCGGCAGCGCGGCAATCGCGAGATTCAGTTTCCTTTGCTGGCGCTGGTAGTTTCCGGCGGACACACTCATCTTTATTTGGCAGAAATGCGTGGCCAGGGATGGACATACGAAAACATCGGCCGCACGCGCGATGACGCCGCCGGAGAGGCTTTCGACAAAGTAGCCAAGCTGCTCGGCCTCGGTTATCCCGGAGGGCCGGTCATCGACATGCTTTCCAAGCACGGCAATCCTCTGGCGGTGAAGTTTGCGCCGGTACAGTTGAAGGGCAAACCGCGCAATATTTCGAAGAAGCAACCGGCACGCAGTCCGGACGCTTACACCTTTGATTTTTCCTACAGCGGCATGAAGACTTCCGTGCTTCGCTATGTCGAAACTCAGGGCTTGAAGCCCGGGATCGAAAAGCGCAGAGCTGCGCTGGCGACAGATCCTAAGCCGAAACTCGAACAATATTTAGAACTTTGCGACAAGCAGACCCTGGATTTGATTGCTTCATTTCAACGGGGTTTGGTAGATGACCTGATCACGAAAACACTGGATGCCGCGCGCGAGTGCGAGGCGGCAACTTTATTCGTAACCGGAGGGGTAGCCGCAAACAGCGAACTTCGCTCATCGTTTGAAGGCCGTTCGGCAAGAGAGGGCGTTGCGGTTTTCTTTCCCTCAATGAAGCTGTCCACTGATAACGCTGCAATGATCGCGGCGGCGGCCTATCCGAAATTTCTGGCAAATGATTTTGCTGAAGAGGAATTCTCAGCTGAAGCTGGATTGGTGCTGAAGTAGGCCCTGCTTAGCTGTCGATGATGTTCTGTCCCAGGGCTACGACCAGAGCTCGATCAAGCTGGGCGACGATCTCAATGTCTTTGAAGATCACATACTGCGCGCGGGTTTCGGCGTTGGTGTCAGATGAAGTTGCTCTTCCCTGCAAGATCACAATCGGGATATCAGCCGTGTGAGTTGACGACTTTAGATTTGTGATCAGTTCGGTGCCGTCCATCTTGGGCATTTGAATGTCTGTGATGATGAGGTCCGGCAACACGGTCTTCAATATCTCCAGGGCCTCCTTCCCATTGGTGGCTGATTCCACTGCAAAACCCCGTTCTTCAAGAAAGCGGCACACCGTGTGCCGGATCAACATGGAATCGTCCACAACAAGGGCCACTCGGGCCATAAAAACTCCAGAACACAAAAATCGACTAGGGGAAAGTGGAATGAGTTTTATCAGCAACCGAGCCGATTCGCAAGAGATTGGCCAGCACTAAAGTAATCTTGCTGCCCTGCTCACCCGCCCGGAGCTGGTGCAGGACGGACGTATGCAGCAGCCAGACACACCATTACTGCTTGTGGGAACAGAGTGGGATTGTTGCCAAGACTTAGTCTTGGGCCGATTCTTCAACCGGGAGCGTTTCCTCAATGGCCATATCGCGGAACTCGCTGGCTTCGAAGATATCTCCGCAGAGTTCGCACTCCACGAACTCAGTGTCTTCGTCGCGTGAGACTACTCGCACGCGCAGGTGCTTACAGGCTTGTTGCATGTCTTCTCTCGGGGCTCAATGTGTCGTGATTGGCGGGAACAAACTTAGGGTCTGACTTCATATCCGGGAATCGACTTGGATTCCACTGCCGCTAGATTTTGAAACCGGACGGGTGTTCTGTCAAGTGTTTCTATTGTAGAAATGAAAGGCGCAAGTTGGCGTGTTAAGAAGCCGCAGATCAGAACGGCATGGGGTATATCCCGGCACTCCGGGCCTGATCGATGGGTATCCGCGTGATCTCTGCAGATTCATATCTGGCCAAGCCAGCCTCGGCCGAACGCACTGCCGACTCAAAGTTCATTCGCGCCACTTGGGCGGAGTCGATAAACAGATATCGTTGCGACCCTTGGGCCACGCGGACCCCAACAAATGCATGCCCCGGGACCAGCATGACAATGGGGTCCATACCAAGGTTCTCAAACAACGATGCGAATGTTACGGCGCCATCGATGCAATTCGCGGAATTTTCGCTGAGGCTTTCGCGCGGCATCCGGACGCGCTGGCTTACGTCAGGGCTGCCCCCGAAGGTCATCGAACTTTTTACATAAGAGACGCCATGCTGCTTTACCGCAGCGTAAATGGCCTTCGCCTGTATCTCGGTCGCCTTCTCCTGCTGGACGGGATCCTTCCAGGGTTCGTATCCGGGCAGGCGCCGGCTCGGCGTAAATTCTTTTGCCAGGCTCAGGATATGTTCGATCTGCAATTCGTGCGGCGTCACCCATGATGCGATGAAAGGTGCGTACTTGAAATTCAGTCCCCAGTACATGTCGTCAACTGAACGAAGACGGACAGGCATTGTGGTCTGGTAGATCGGATGGCCCGCCATGTCACTGATGTCGACCACAGCGGTCGCGGCTGAAATTTCATGATTTTGGTAGAGCCGCGGCAAGAATGTTGGCGCGAACTTATAGGTTCGGACCTGGCCTGCAGCCATTTCCGCTATCTGGATCTCCTGGTCACTCCATCCGGCGATACGCACGGCGATCCTGTTCCGCACGGGCACATCAGTGGAATTCGTTACAGTCACGGCGACGGTGCCCCACTCACGCTTCTGCGGCGGCTGCATTGACGCATAGTTTGCGAACACCGGAAAGACGTCTCCATCGAGACCGACGGTGACCTTATAAGTCGGTTCCGGACGGCGCGCAGGAACTTCTTTTACCTTGGCAGGTTCGCGATCGGAGGCTGCACTGGTCTTTGTCGGCGCAAGCAGAACCGGCGTCAAGAGTAGAGCAGCAAGCGGTCCAAAGGCCGCAAACTTCAGACGAGAAGAGAAAAGCGAGAGTGGCGATCTCACATCTTCCAGAGTATGAACAATTCGAGGTAAGTGGAATCGGGTTTAAGCCTTACAACCACTTTTCAAAATTGACCCCCAAAACGAATCGGAATTCAGGAGTGAGCGATGTAAGCTGGTTGGCGCAGATATCGAATATGCACGAGTCATTCAATTCCGTCTTCCAGTTTTCGCTGGTGGCATTCAGTTCCATCTTCTTTCTGGTGGATCCATTCGCTGCCATACCTACATTCCTGGCGATAACCGCGGATTCAGAGCTTCCGCGTCGTCGTAGGATGGCAAAACGCGCGTCTTGGACTTGCTTTGTCGTGCTCAACGCATTCGCTTTGGCTGGAAGCCTGATCTTCAAATTTTTTGGGATCACTCTGCCTGCGTTCGAGATTGCCGGCGGACTCATCCTTCTGTTGATCGGAATCGAGATGCTTCAAGCGCGCAGATCAAGCACGCAAGAGGTCCCAAGGGAAGCTGCCGAAGGCGCGGAGAAAGCCGATGCCGGCATTGTCCCGCTGGGAATTCCTATGCTCGCCGGCCCAGGAGCCATTTCTACAGTGATGGTTTTGATGGGACCATCGCCGACAATAGAACACGCGCTGCCCGTTTTCATTGCCATAACAGTCACATCGCTCCTGTCGTTCGTTATCCTTGCTGGAGCTGACCGCGTGCGCAAGCATTTGGGGCAAACCGGTATCGGCATCATGATGAGAATGATGGGTCTATTGCTTACAGCGATTGCTGTGCAGTTCGTTCTCAATGGCCTTAATCATCTTGGCGTCTTGCCGAAGCACTAAGTCCGCAAACTGAAATCCGACTAATTCCACCGTATATTTCAAGCCGTTCAATTCAAAGAACTTCCATTCGCTGCTAAGTTTCGGCCGCTCACTGCCGCCGCTTGCGAACTGGCATCCCGGAGCGTTAAACTGATATCCGACTAATTAAGTCGGCATTTAGGGAACATACCTCTTTGCCGATGGCACATGCCCAATGCTGAAGCTGACGAAAAAAGCGGACTACGGACTTATCGCCCTGAAACATTTGGCTGAATCAGCCACTAGTGAAGGCGTCAATGTCGCGTGCAGCACGAAAGAGATTGCCGATGCTTACGACATTCCGCAGGAAGCACTCGCGAAAATCCTTCAGCGATTGGCGAAAGCCGGCATGCTGGTATCGCATCACGGCACGAATGGTGGATATGCACTAGCGCGGGAAGCTAAGTTCATCACCGCTTTCGAAGTGATCAAAGTGATCGATGGCGAGTTGTTTCTTACCTCTTGCAGTACGCACAAAGGCGAGTGCCATCAGAGCAGCAAATGCAATGTGAAAGAACCGCTTAGAAAAGTGAACGACAGCATTCATGCGGTGCTGATGAAGATCAGTATCGCCGACATGCAAGACCCGAATGGTCCGGCGGGCACGGAATCGAAGCGCGCTGAAGACGAAGTTGAATCCAAGCCGGTCACTTCGCAGTCAAACCTAGTGACGCTGGGTTAAGAGATCGAACGATTAGATGGAGACAGAGATGAGCACCAACGGAATGAACGTAAATGTAAATAATGACGTCAACGGCGTGAAGCTGCCGATCTACCTGGACAACCACGCGACTACGCCCATGGATCCTCGCGTGCTGGAATCAATGATTCCCTATTTCACTGGGAAATTCGGGAATGCAGCTAGCCGCAATCACCAATTTGGATGGGAAGCCGAAGCCGCTGTTGAGAAGGCGCGTGAACAGATTGCCAAATTGATCGGTGCCACCGCCAAAGAAATCATCTTCACCTCCGGCGCTACCGAGAGCAACAATCTCGCAATCAAAGGCGTTGCCGAGATGTACAAGGAAAAAGGCAACCACATCATCACCGCCGTAACTGAACACAAGGCAGTGTTGGATACCTGCAAGCGGCTGGAAAAGTACGGATATCGCGTTACCTACCTACCAGTCGGCGCAGACGGTCTCATAAATCTGGAAGATCTCAAGCGCGCGATCGATGACAAGACCATTCTTGTCACGATCATGGCTGCCAACAATGAGATCGGTGTACTGCAGCCGATCGACGAGATCGGGGCGATCTGCAAGGAGAAAGGGATTCTCTTCCACTCTGACGCCGTACAGGCGCTGGGCAAGGTACCACTCGACGTGAACAAGTCGAACATTTCGATCATGTCACTGACCGGACACAAGCTTTACGGTCCAAAGGGTGTAGGCGCGTTATACGTTCGCCGCAAGAATCCCCGCGTGCAACTCTCCGCAATCCTCGATGGTGGCGGACACGAACGCGGAATGCGGTCCGGTACATTGAACGTCCCTGGAATCGTCGGCTTCGGCAAAGCGGCTGAGATCGCCATGCAGGAGATGCCGGAAGAATCCAAGCGCCTGGCCGCTCTGCGCGACAGGTTGATGAACAAGCTGCTCAGCAACTTGGACGAGACGCATGTTAACGGCACCATGGAACGCCATCTGCCCGGCAACCTGAACATCAGTTTTGTTTATGTGGAAGGCGAGTCACTGCTGATGGGCATTAATGACATTGCAGTTTCTAGCGGTTCGGCGTGCACCTCTGCCACCCTGGAGCCATCGTATGTATTGAAGGCCTTGGGGCTAGGCGATGACGTGGCACACAGCTCCATCCGCTTCGGCATCGGGCGCTTCAATACGGAAGCTGAAATTGACTATGTGGCAGACCGCATCATCGACACGGTGAAGAAGCTGCGCGAACTTTCTCCTCTTTATGAGATGGTGAAAGAAGGAATCGATCTGTCGAAGATAGAGTGGCAGACCGAAGGACATTGAGACGCGCCCATGCAGACGCGACGTGCCGATGCAGACCGGGTGCCAATAGGGCTACGTATCAGGGCACGGCTGCGTGCCGATAGACCGAGTTTGAGAAGGGGGCTTTAGCCCCTGAGGTAGAAAGAATTCGAAGGAGAACAAAATGGCATATAGCAATAAGGTGATCGATCACTACAACAATCCCCGCAACGTGGGCACGCTCGATAAAGCCAGTTCGGAAGTTGGAACCGGCCTCGTAGGCGCCCCTGAGTGCGGAGACGTGATGCGCTTGCAGATCAAAGTGAATCCGGAGACCCAGGTCATTGAAGACGCAAAGTTCAAGACCTTCGGCTGCGGTTCCGCGATCGCATCCTCGTCATTGGCAACCGAGTGGATCAAAGGCAAGAACGTGGAAGATGCGCTCGCGATTAAGAACACTGACATCGTGAAAGAGCTTGCCCTGCCTCCGGTAAAGATCCATTGCTCGGTGCTGGCGGAAGACGCAATCCGCGCTGCTATCGGCGACTGGAAGAAGAAGCAGTCCGCAAGCCAGGCGGCGACTGTAACAGCTGAGGCGAAGTAAATCACGTGACCGTCACGCTCGACAGTCCGGTGCTGAATCCTGCCAACGCCACGCCGAATGCTAAAAGCATTCAGGTGACGGAGCGCGCGCTCAAAAAAGTGCGTGCGGCGATGGCAAAGGAATCGGTGAGCCCAGAAGAGGGCGGCCTGCGCCTTGGAGTGCAAGGCGGCGGATGCTCGGGATTGTCGTACAACATCCGCTTTGACAGCCAGCCACGGGAGCGCGACCGCGTCTATGAGTTCGAAGGCGTTCGCTTGTTTGTTGATCCGAAATCGTTCATCTATTTGCACGGCATGATCCTTGATTATGAAGAGACGCTGATGAAGCAAGGATTTAATTTCGTGAACCCCAACTCGTCAAAATCGTGCGGATGTGGGTCGTCGTTCTCAGCGTAGTTATTCGTCAGCAGTTCATTCGAAACGGGAAAGTCCTCACCACGTGCGAGACTCGCCGTGGTGATTTTAGTTATGGCCACAGAAACAAACATCCCGACCGGCAACGCAGTGGCGACCGAAGGTGCGGGTCTGTGCTGGTCATGCAATTCGACGCTCGCAGCCAATGCGCACTTCTGTCCGAATTGCGGCAAGGTGCAACCGGCAACGCCGATCGACTACTTCGAGTTTTTCAGCCTGGGTGCCGCGCCGGCGCGCAAGCTGAACATTGATCTACCGGCGCTGGAGCGGGAGTTTTATCGGCTTAGCCGCAAGCTGCATCCGGACGTTTTTGCACGCGCGTCCGCGCAGGAGCAGCAGTGGAGCTTGGAAAAGAGTTCACAGCTCAACGACGCCTATCGCACGTTAAAGGATCCCATAGCACGGACCCAATATTTGCTGGAACTCGAAGGTGTGAAGCTGGAAGAACAATCGAGCGCAGCAACTCTGGTTGCCCGCACGAGCGGCGAAGAAAAGAAGCAAGTGGTACCGCCGGAGCTGTTGGAAGAAGTTTTTGAATTGAACATGCAGCTGCAAGAGATGCGCATGAATAAGCAGATAGGTGAAGACGACCCGGCAATAGTCAGCGATCTCCAGAATGCGCAGTCGAGATTCGAAACGATGTTGAATGACGCAATGTCTGAGCTAAAGAGCTACTGGGATGAATGGGATTCGACCATCAGTGCTCCCGGAAGCAGCGAAGCCGACCGCATCCGAGTTCGCGACAAGCTGGTGAACTTGCTGAACCGTAGGTCGTATATCCGCAACTTGGTACGCGATGTGAATCAGGCGTTAGCGGACTAAATAAGAATGGCAGAGACTAAGGGCATACAAATCGAATCGAGCAGTGCCGTGGCGGACCGTGTCGTCGGCATCGATCTAGGCACGACGAACTCGCTGGTTGCCTTCATGGAAGGCGAGACGCCGGTGGTCATCCCCGGTGAAGATGGCTTGAACCTTGTGCCGTCGGTTGTCGCCATGAGTGAAAATGGCGAGCCCGTGATTGGCAATGCCGCGCGCAAGAATCTGATCGAAACTCCTGAGCGCGCCATCTATTCCGTAAAGCGGCTGATGGGACGGGGCGCTGAAGACGTTCAGGACGAGCTTAAATACTTTCCATTCCGTTTGGCGCAATCCGAATCCACGCAGGGTGGGCCGCTGCGGATCCAACTCGGCGACAAAACATTTACTCCTCCAGAAATTTCCGCGTTCATTCTCCGTCAATTAAAGCGCAACGCTGAGCGATACTTCGGCGCGCCCGTCACAAAAGCCGTGATCACAGTACCCGCGTATTTCAACGACGCGCAGAGACAAGCAACAAAAGATGCCGGACGCATTGCGGGACTGGAAGTGCTTCGGCTTGTGAACGAACCCACCGCCGCTTCCCTCGCCTATGGGCTAGATAAGAAGAGAGACGGCATTGTGGCCGTTTACGATTTCGGCGGTGGCACCTTCGACATCTCCATCCTCAAGTTGCACGAGGGGATCTTCGAAGTCATCGCGACCAATGGAGATACGCATTTAGGCGGCGATGATATCGATAACCTTCTCATCGGAATCGCCCTCGACGACATTGCTGGCGACATGAAGCTAGATCTCCGCCGCAACGGCGAAGCCGTGCAGGCGATCCGCAAAGCTGTCATTGACGCGAAGATTGCTTTGTCCTCCAGCGACTCGACGAGGATTCAAGTCACTCTTCCCGGTGGACAGGCTTACGCCCGCGGAATCACACGAGCGCAGTTCGAAGCTCTTATAGAGCCCGTCATCCAGCGCACCGTTGGACCCGTTAAGCAAGCCTTGGCTGATGCCGGGCTCTCGCCCGAACAAATCGATGAAGTGGTGCTCGTGGGCGGATCCACACGTATTCCGCGCGTGCGCGCACTCGTGAAGGAACTCTTTAAACGCGAACCGCACACCGAATTGAATCCGGACGAGGTGGTCGCGCTGGGCGCGGCGGTGCAGGCCAACATTCTTTCCGGCGGATCGAAAGCAACAGAAGACATGCTGCTGCTGGATGTGACACCGCTCTCGCTCGGCATTGAGGCGCTTGGCGGTGTGGTGGCAAAGATCATCCATCGCAATTCGACGATTCCCGCCTCCGCTACCGAACATTTCACTACGGGAGTGGAAGGACAGACGAACGTCGCCATCCACGTCCTACAAGGTGAGCGTGAACTGGCGAAAGACTGCCGCTCGCTGGCCCGCTTCGACCTGAAAGGTATTCCCCCAATGCCGGCAGGACTGCCCCGCATTGAAGTCAAACTCCTGATCGATGCCAATGGGATCCTCAACGTGAGCGCCCGTGAACAGCGCAGTGGTCGCGAGGCAGAGATCGAAGTCAAACCGACATATGGTCTCACTGACGATCAGGTTGAAAGCATGATCCTCGATTCCTTTGACCATGCAGAGGATGACTTCCGTGAGCGTCAACTCATTGAAGCTCGTAATGAAGCCGAGAATATTCTGGCCGCGCTGGAGAAGAGCAAGAAGAACCCAGCGTGGACAATGCTCTCCGCGGATGAGAAGCAACACATTGACGATCTGGAACGCAAACTGGCCGAAGTGAAGTGCCCTCGAGAGGCGGACTACAAAGCAATCCAAGCAGCAACTGAAGAATTGAACAAAGCTACGACAAAGCTGGCTGAACTGATGATGGATTCGGCGGTGTCGAGCGCGCTTCACGGGAAGACTATGGAAGGTGCAGGCGAAGAAATCGGTGATGGCCCGACTGCGCCGCATCCAATCGCGCCTGCTGAGTTCAGCAAGCGCTGACGAAAAGATTTAGAAGGTGAAAAATGGCTGAGACTGAAACCCCAACGATGACCGAAAAGAAGTACGACCCGCAGAATCCGGAGCCGCTGGCTGAAAACATGGTGCGCGTTGTTTTTCTTCCGGAGAACCGGGTTGTCGAGTATGAAAAAGACAAGTTGCCGTATGAGCATCACGGACGTCCGCAGTCGATCTTGGACGTCGCGGAAAACTTCAACGTGTTTCTCGATCACGCTTGTGGCGGAAACTGCGCGTGCACCACTTGCCACGTCGTCGTGAAACAAGGAGCGGAGCTGCTCAATGAGATGGACGACGACGAGGCCGATCGCATCGAAACAGCAGCAGACCTGCAATTGGCCTCCCGACTCGGCTGCCAAGCTGTGATCGAGAAGCCGGGAACCGTTGTCGTTGAGATCCCATCGTGGAATCGTAATTACGTATCTGAAGGCCACGCACCGAAGAGAGAATAAGGTTCAGAAAGGGGTATAGTTCGAAATGCCAGAACAACTTACATGGGCAGACATTGAAGACATCGCTATATTGCTGGCCGAAAAGTTTCGGGATCTTGATCCGCTAACGGTACGCTTCACTGATCTGCATCGCTACGTCACTGAATTGCCCGAGTTCAGCGACGACCCCAAGAAGTCAAACGAATCCAAACTGGAAGCGATTCAGATGGCCTGGTACGAGGAGTACAAGGACGAGCATCAAGAGCTGCCCTGAGCAGCATTACGCTTTCACCTTCGCATCCCGCAAGAACTTTGCCGCTTCCTCCGGCGAAGTTGGATTTATATAGAAACCAGTTCCCCACTCAAATCCTGCAACCTTGGTTAGACGAGGCATGAATTCTACATGCCAATGGTAATGCTCGGTCGGATGATCGTGCACCGGCGCCGAGTGGATCACCATGTTGAAAGCTGGAAAATCCAGAACAGCGTCGAGCTTTGCCGCGAGCGTCTTGATTGCGCGGGCGAGTCCTCCGAAATAATCCGCGGGAGAATTTTCAAATGCTGAATCGTGTCGCTTGGGAATGATCCACGTCTCGAACGGGAACCTCGGCGCATAAGGAGCGACCACGAGAAAGTTGTCGTTCTCAAGTACAACACGCACGGGAGAGCGGGTCTCTTGATGGACAATATCGCAATAGATACATCGGTCCTTCAGTTGGAAATAATCGCGCGCGCCTTTCAGTTCTTCAACTACCTGGCGAGGAACGATCGGGAGCGCAATGATCTGGCTGTGCGCATGCTCCAGCGTTGCGCCTGCGCCTTCGCCATGGTTCTTGAAAATCAGAACGTACTTTAGGCGCGTGTCCTTGCGCAGGTCGGTCACTCGATCCCGAAATGCAAACAGCGCGTCTTCAATGCGCCGTTCGGGCATGGTTGCATAGGTGTCGCCATGCTCGGGAGATTCGATGACTACTTCATGCGCGCCCGTGCCATTCATGCGGTCATAAATACCTTCGGCTTGGCGATCGAGTTGGCCTTCGATCTCCAGCGCGGGATAGCGATTCGGAACAACGCGAACTTTCCAGCCGGCTCCGTTGTGTTCGTTGCCTTCCGGACGATAGGCGAGAATCTCCGGTGGCGTTTTGCTTTCGTTACCGGGACAGAACGGGCATGGACCGCCCTTGATACGAACGGGTTCGCGGATGAAATCTTGTGGGCGATGCGCGCGCTGGGTAGAAATAATCACCCAGCGACCGGTGATAGGGTCTCTTCTTAAATCAGGCAATCGGGTTCCTTCAAGTTAGTAGAGATTCAGTCCAGAGAAGCTTATTTTACTTCACGGAGAATGCGTTCCTGAAGAGCGTGAGGTCCGGAGCAGCGCTCTTGTCCGGTTCGTAATAGATACTGACGACATCGAAGCGATACGAGGTGTCCGCATCCATGTGCAACAAGTACTCGCGCGCGACGGAACGCAGGCCGCGGCGCTTGTCGAAATCTACGGCCGCTTCTGCCGGCAGCATTGCGCCGGCGGCACGTGTCTTCACTTCGATGAAACAAAGGACATCTTTGTCCCAGCCGATCAGATCGATCTCGCCATGGCGCTTAGGCGAACGATAGTTGCGCGCCACCATCACGTATCCGAGTTTGCGCAAATAAAAATACGCCTCTTCTTCGCCGCGAATCCCGGTCTGAAGATGCTCGGCGCGATCATCATT
This sequence comes from Acidobacteriaceae bacterium, assembly GCA_025462925.1. Taxonomy (GTDB): domain Bacteria; phylum Acidobacteriota; class Terriglobia; order Terriglobales; family Acidobacteriaceae; genus JAICLA01. Next base: position 1,596 of record JAOAPL010000308.1, on the reverse strand, counting down.
CTTGACCCGCAAAAATCTTGCTGCGGAATCAAGCGTGCGGATGATGGAGTGAGTCAGGCGGCCGGACATAAGCGAGTTGCCGGATTATACGCCGTATCAATCTGAGCCGCAGCGGAGAGCCTCGGTACAAAAGGGATTCTTCGCTGCGCTCAGAATGACAAGTCAGTAATTGATTTTCCCATCCACAATACGTCAGGCTCCCATCTGCTTGCCGGGCCCGCTTGCAGCCAAGACTTCTTTGTTAGCAATGCCAATGGACTCTTCCAGCACGTCCATCGCGATATCGGCCTGCTCCTTGGTGATGATGAGCGGAGGAGAGATCCGGATGGTAGTCTCACCGCAGCCGAGGAAGAGCACGCCGCGCTCGAAGGCCAGTTGATCAACGATGCGATCGCGCTCCTTGCCCGCGAGTGCCTTCGACTTCTTATCTTTTACGATCTCGACGCCGATCATCAGCCCGCGTCCGCGGACTTCGCCGACGATCTCGTATTTCTTCACCCATCCGTTCATGCGATCCGACATGTATTTGCCGACAACTTCGGCATTCTTGATGGCGCTGCGCTCGAGGACGTCGAGCGTTGCCATTGCCGCAGCGATACAAACGGGGTTTCCGCCGAATGTGGATGCGTGCGATCCGGGGACCCAATCCATCACGTGCGCCTTGGACATCATCACGCCCAGCGGCATGCCTGAGGCGATGCCTTTTGCGGAGGTGATGATATCGGGCTCAACGCCGGAGTGCTGGATGGCCCACATCTTTCCCGTGCGACCGCAGCCGGATTGGACTTCGTCGGCGACCAGCAAAATTCCGTGGCGGTCACAGATGGAGCGAATCTCCTGAAGAAATTCCGTGGGCGCGGGGACGTATCCGCCTTCACCCTGGATCGGTTCCAAGAAGATAGCCGCAACTTCTTCCGGAGGGAGAATCGTCTTGAGGACTTTGTCCTCGATGAAGCGAGCGCAATCAATCGCATACTGCTTCGCGTCAGTTCCTTCAGGACGGCGGAAGGTATGCGGATACGGAACGTGCGTCACGCCCGGAGTGATAGGCATGAATCGGCGCTTCTGCTGCGGCTTGCTGGCTGTAAGCGAAAGCGCGCCCATCGTGCGTCCGTGAAACGAGTTATAGAACGCGATCACATACGGACGCTTGGTGTGATATCGCGCCAACTTCAGCGCGGCTTCAACCGCTTCCGCGCCGGAGTTGCCGTAGTACACCTTGTGCGGTCCGGCCATGGGAGCAGTCTTCGACAAGCGTTCGGCCAGTTGCGCCATGCTCTCGTAATAGAAGTCGGTGCCGGACATGTGTATCAGTTCGGCGGATTGTTTCTGGATGGCGGCGACGACTTCGGGATGACAGTGTCCGGTGCTGGTCACAGCGATGCCCGCGGCGAAATCCAGGAACTCATTTCCATCTACGTCTTCCACCAATGCGCCGCGTCCGCGCTTGGCGACGAGCGGATAGGAACGGGTGTAGCTGGGTGAGATCCATTTGTTGTCCGCCTCAATCGCCTTCTTGGCGTTGGGACCGGGGAGAGCAGTCTTGATGTTCGGACCGCCAGTGCGAATCAAAGTTTCAGTAATGGTTGCCATGTG
>JAOAPL010000245.1 GCA_025462925.1 Acidobacteriaceae bacterium | reverse complement strand
CGCGCGGATCCTTGTTTGCGGCCAAGCATTGCCGGACGAGTTCATCGAGACGAAACTTTTCCGGCCCCCCTACTTCAACGGTGCCATTCACCGGCGCGCCCGTCGCGATCCGGCCTACCGCACTGGCAACATCGTCAGCCGCCATAGGCTGGATGAGCGCAGATGGCAGGCGTACTTTGTTGCCCTCGGTAGAGAAATCCGCGATGCCCTTGACGAATTCGAAGAACTGCGTGGCGCGGATAATTGAGTAGGGAATCGAGGAGGCTTTGATCAAGTTCTCCTGAGCCATTTTTGCGCGGAAGAAACCGCTTGCGAGCATACGTTCCGTTCCAACAACTGACAACGCAACATGATGCTTTACGCCTGCAGCCGTTTCATAGGCGAGTTGGTTACGGGTTGATGTTTCGAAGAAGTTCATCACCGCCGCGTCCTCCCAGGAAGGAGAGTTCGTTACATCAACGACCACCGACGCACCTTTGAGCGCTTCGGCCAGTCCCTCGCCGGTGAGAGTGTTGACACCCGATTTAGGTGATGCCGCCACCGCCTCGTGTCCCTGCTCACGAACCTTCGGGACGAGTTTTGATCCGATGAGTCCAGTGCCGCCGATCACTACGATTTTCATGATTGCCACCTCTATTTTCCGTGTACCCCCATGCGTGTCCTCTGTCAAGCGAACGAATACGGTTCCTTAAAGTCCTGGTAAGTCGGGTTACCGGACAAGTGAAATTGCTGACCTACTGAATCAGAGTCGTACGGTCTTTCTCACTTCGACCTGCCGATTGAATGGACTGAGCCTCCAGAAAAGACTCAAGTTTAGAGATGGCGGAGCGCCGATACTCATCAATCGCCTTCGCATAAGTCTGGAGAATGCCTGGGCTGGAATGGCCCATTATCTGGGCAACAAAGAGGGGGGAAACACCTGCTTGCGTGAGACGGCTTGCAAACGTGTGCCTGAGGTCATAAAGCCAGAAGTACTCAAGTCCTGCAGCCTTCAAGGCATCCGGCCAGGCCCGGCGGACATCCCGCAGATGAGTTTCTGGTTGCTGTGGGTTTGCAAAAACGTATTGAGAAAATTCCGGACCTAGCCGCTCCCGCCATCTCAGCAATTCTCCGTTGCAACGACTGGACATTGGCACGCTCCGAATATCCTTGCGCCATCCACCATCGATGTTCTGGAAAATACGATTCAGTTCCCGGTAATCGAAATCCTGAAAACTGGCCAGCCGGTTAAAGTCGAGTTCGCGAAGGCGGCAAATATCCATCAGCCCTGCAATCCCTTTCTCACGTAGGAAACGATTCTTCAGGACGAATTCCACACGCACTATGCCTGGGGCCTTGTCATAAATTCGCAATTGCCAGGGAGAGGCCGGTGCTCCAACGTAAAGGGTTTTGTGACCATTGGAGTCGACCATGTGCAGAACGCGTTCGGCACGCGTGACCAAGTGGGCGTCAAGTTCGCGAACAGAAGCGCAGTTCACGTCGCAAGTAAGTTCGACACGTGAAACTCTCATGCGAAAGCCATTGCGAATCAGGGCTGCTGCCGAGTCTGCAATCTCAGATGCCGTCAATGGCTGCCCCTCCGAACGAAGACAGAGGCTCATCGTCGCCAAATTGCGGAACAGAGGGTTCGGGCCGTAGCGAAGCTCCACAGGATTCAATGTGCGTCGATTAGTTGCGTGTACGCTGCGTGCATACGGGCGACCGGGGCCACCAATCGCAATGCTGGGCTGGCAATGAAGAGTTTCGAGCTTTCTGCGACGTTGGGCGCCTTCGATGACAAGATAAATCTTGTCGATAAATGCCCGGCCACTGACCAGCCCTTCGAAAACACCTTTGGACTGCGAGCGGCGGACATTGCCAGGAAGACCGGGCTGAAGTGTGTTCATGATCGATCTCAGAATAAACGGCTGCGCCAGGACATTTTTTGCCGAGAGCTCTTCACGGCAGCAAGAGTGTCCTGTGGCACTTGTCTGAGGCAGCGCAACTTGCGCGCTTTCACATAAGTTGCTTTAATTCAGGCGCATGAATCGGTTTACCAATGCTAAATCAGAGATGAAAGATGGAGCGTGAAGTCAAACGAGGAACGTTTTCTCCCTTGGCCGGCGTGGGAGAACCAAATCGCGGAAGTCAGCTGCCTTCCGAAGCCAAGGTATTTGATTTCCTAGTCAAAATCGACGACGGGCTCCGCAAGAAAGTCTCCTCTGAAAGGTTCAATCGGGATCTCAATAGGCGATATCGAGAGTTCGATTCGGAAGCGATATTTCCTGACGACGTCACACTCGGCCTTCTCTATGAGCGCCTTCTCGACGCAAATGTTGAAAGGACATGGGTGATTCTCGCAAAAAGGCTTTCCCGCTCTCACGGGTGGAGGAATCACAGGCGGTGGGTAGATCAGGCGGCCGAACTCGCCAATCGACTTTCGATACTACTGAGAGCTGGCAATCGAGGTTTTCTGCCAGCGAGCTACTACAAGAAGGCCAGGTCCCTCTCAGTCTCAATCAGGCGTTTGACCGGAAAGTTGCGTGACCTGCAAAGATTTGACCGTCGCTTAGATGAAATTGCTGAAACCCACAATTGGAATTCATCGCTACGTAACGCGCGCATCAAAATGGATCGGCTTTTGATTGGCAAGTGCCCGTCGCTCACGAAAGAACAACGCGCAGAGTTGATTACAACCGCTACCGAATTGGTGGGGCTAAAAAAGGAAGAAACAGTCGAAGCGGTCACACGTTCAATCAATCGCTCCATCCTGGCCGAAAAATCATTTTCCAAGAAAAACTATTCTCGGAAATAAATTCATCTTTCTGTCGTAACCATCCATCCTTGGCTCTGCCATTTCCATCAAGTCAGATTGTTATGGTTATTAGTGAGGTGTCAGGAGAGTGTCCGGCCTTTGATTTCGAACAGCCAGGGCGCGGAGGTTGAGATTCCAGTTGCAGGCGTTTAATGAACCGGTTCACTCGCGCCGTTGGTCAGATTTAGCTGGCGACGGATTTCTTCCAAACCCTCCTGCACCTCCAGCTCGGGCATTGGCATACCAAAGATCCGTGCGCGTTCTCTCGCAATTTGATTCAATTGCAGCACGATCTCGAACACCCGCTCCGCTTCGTCTTTCTCAGGGTCGACGGGCTTTGCCGAAAACCTTTGCCTCTCTTCTTGGGTCGGGATCACCCCAATATCCACTAGGACCCGGTAGCCGAGCTGCCAATCCTTCTTTTTGCAGAGAGCGTACTGTACGGCGTCTAGCGCATCACAACCAAATCCATAAAAGCGTACACGCATTTGTTGAACATGTGTTTGCATTTCGTCGGATCTCACAATCTTTGTGATTGTCTCGCGAGCCCGTCCTTCTTTACGCGAAATTTCCCATATACTCTGAGCCTCAGCAGCGTCGAGAAGGACAAGCGCTTCAACACCTACGGCATCCCGCGCAATAAGACCAAGGCCAAGAAGAAGGACGCGGGCAAGCAGACTGTCCCCAACGGGAACTATCTCTGGATCAATCTATTTGCTACTTCGCTGAAGCCGAAGGGCCGAGCCGCGCTCGTCATGGCCAACTCTGCCTCCGACGCGCGCCACTCCGAGGCCGATATTCGCCGGACGTTGATCGACAAAAACCTAATTTACGCGATGCTGACGCTGCCCACGAACATGTTCTACACCGTTACGCTTCCGGCCACGCTCTGGTTCTTCGACAGGGCCAAGACCGACGACCGCATCCTCTTCATCAATGCCCGCAACATCTTCACCCAGATTGACCGTGCCCACCGCGAGTTCTCCGACGAGCAGATTCAGAACATTGCGATCATCAGCAAACTCCACAAAGGCCGCCGCGAAGAGTTCGTGCAACTTGTTGACCGGTACTTCGCGGCAGGCATGGCACGGCTCATCGAGAACAAGACGAAGCTCGAACCTGTCTGCGCACAACTGCTCGGAGTCCTGGACGACACGGCTGGGAAACAGGCGGTGTCGGAGATGGTGAGACAATGGGCGGGCTTAAATAACCTCAAGACCCGCTACGAACAATATCGGGAGAAACACGCCAGCGAAAATGACGTGGACCAAAAGAACAAGGTCCAGCACAAGCTGCGCGAAGCCTTCGATCCCCTCTTTGCTGCGCTGCACGAGGGCTTGAAGCAACTGGACAAAACTGTGCGCCAGCACGAGAAACAACAGGCAGAGCAGGCGCAGGCTGATGGGAAACGCACCGCTACCGACCGCAAGACCAAAGCGCTAAAAACAGCGCTGGAGGAATTGCACAAGGAAGTGAAAAGCGCGGAGATGTACTACCAGCACATCCACTGGTTGCAGGAGCGTTTCCCGAAGGCCGAATACGAAGACGTGACCGGCCTGTGCAAACTCGCCAGCCGGGCGGACGTGAAAGAACAGGAGTATTCGTTGAATCCCGGCCGTTACGTTGGTGTGGTAATTGAAGAAGATGGGAAAACGGAGGAGGAGTTCATTACTGATCTCGTCAAGCTCAACGACCAACTAGAAACTTTGAA
>JAOAPL010000230.1 GCA_025462925.1 Acidobacteriaceae bacterium | reverse complement strand
AGCTTGCTTCTGCTGCTTCATTTGGTCGATTGCCTGCTTGTCCAGGATGACATCCGCGCGATCGTTCTTGATGTCCTGGGACAATGGAGTGGCCGCTTGACCGGATGCCAGCGTGCTTAAGCCGATTGCGCTGCCAAGTACTGCTAATCCAACAGAATAGAGTTTCCTCATTTTAGTGTTCCTTCCTCTCCTGTGGCTTAGGACCTTTGCTTGATGCGAACCTGGTGAATTTTCAATGTTGCTGTTTTGAGGTTTTGATTTCGTCCCATGTCATTTCGTGGGCGTTACTTTTGTGCATCGACTTCCATTCGAGGAACAGGTCGATATACGACTTTGTAGAGTACTCGGCTTTGGCGATACCCAACTGCTTGGCCATCCGGTCGATCCATGCGGCTTTGCCTTCAATCTCCGCGATATTGCCAATGGGAGTTTCGTCCACGACGACGGCTCCTTTGCCGTCTGTCCATTCGGTGCGGAATTTTTCGTAGCGGAAACTCGGCTTCAGTCCGATCGCCTCAAAGATTACGGCCAATTGTTGCCCATCGGAAACTTCCGTTTCCAGTTCAGTGCGGGTCTTGTGGGGGCCAGCCTTTCCTTTGCCCTTATAGGTGACAGTCCACTGCTTGCCGTATTCACGGATGCGCAAGACTTCACTGCGCTTGCGTAACTTTGCATCAGGAAAGTCAAAAAGGATATTGAATTCGTGTGTGCGCTTGGTCTTGATCTTGAATCCGGATGATCGCAGCTTTTGCGCGAGCACTTTGAGATCGTCTACTTTGAACTTGATCTCAACTTCTTGCGTGTTGGAGTTTGACTTGGCTTTAGTCATGAGAGTTTGCTCATGCGGTTTGTGACAGGCGCTGGTAGTCCTCCGCCGCATTCGGAGACATGAGCACCCAAATCGTATAGATGCCGACGGCGGTGCCAAATGGCACATTCAGGAGGGAGATGAAGGCGAGCACCAGTCCTAAAGAGCGTGCCCAGGGCTGCCTTTGCAGGAAGCCGACGCCGACCGCAATGGAAGCCACGGCCTTGATCAGAATGATGGTGCCGAGGAACATGAACAGCACGTGAAGGAATTCGACAGGAACATCCGGCCGATTTTGGAAGTGAGTCCAAGGGCCGAAAAGAGTCATCCCCAGGACGAACAATACTCCAGCGCCGATAAGAGTGAACGCGGAATAAACCAGCCAGATAATGGCGAGCGCTGGTAGATGTCGCGCGACTTTGCCGACAGGCTGCTGCACTTGTGCGACTGCCAATGCTGGTGTCGGCTTACCGCAAGCGCTGCAAAAGGACTGGCCGGCTTGCATTTCTTTACCGCAGGCGTCACAAAACATGGGATCCTCCAAAGTCTTGCAAAATGGATGAAAACCCTATTTTTCCCGTTCCACGACAAATTCCGGCATCCAGAGCAGGGCACGCTTGATCTCAGAATCGGCAAATCCGGAGATTGCACTGCGAGCTGCGTCTGAATACTCCGCAGCAGCCGCGTGCGCGGCTTCAATGGAACCGTACCGGTTTAACATATCGAGGATCTGTCCGTGAGTGACGCTCTGGAAGGCGCGTTCGCGGAGCACTGTCTCGACCAATTTGCGCTCTTCAGGTGTGCAGCGTTCGAGCGCGTGGATCACCGCCATTGTGACTTTACCTTCGCGCAAGTCGCTGGCTACCGGCTTGCCAAGAACTTCTTCGGAGGCGGTGAGGTCGAGCACGTCATCGACGATTTGGAACGCCATCCCCAGATTGCGGCCGTAATCTTCCAGACTGCGTTCTTCTTCGTCGGTGGCTCCGCCGAGGATCCCGCCTAATCGCATAGAGGTTGCAAAGAGGCAGGCTGTCTTTCTGAAGATGAGGTCGAAATGTTCTTTCAGATCGACGCATTTCCCCAGCTTCTCCATCTGCAGCAGTTCGCCTTCCACCATCTGTTGCGTGAGGTCTATAAGGACATCGAGGACTTTGAGTTTCCGCTCCTGCAACGCAATGCGGAAGGCCTGCATGTAAAGCCAGTCGCCGGCGAGCACACAGCGGGAATTTCCCCAGCTGGTGTTGGCCGAGGGACGTCCGCGGCGGATCTCGGCTTCATCGATGATGTCGTCATGCACCAGTGTGGCTGTGTGCACAATCTCAACCACGGCACCGAGCCTGACGGCGCCATCGCCGGTGTAGCCCATGAGTTTGGCAGAGAGCAGTAGAAGCGCAGGACGGATCCGTTTGCCGCCGCCAGCCCGCAAATACGAGCCGATATCGGTGATAGCCGAGACGCGCGAAACTGTTCCGCGCTCGAATTCAGTCTCGATCGCGGCGAGGTCGTCCCGCAGCAGATCAAAGACTTCTTTCACCGTGAATACCGGGGCGACGCTCAATCGGGTATGCCTTTCTTCGTGCGCGATCAGTTGGTGCGGTAATTGGTGAATTGCATATCAATCCCGAAATCATTCTGCTTCAACAATGCGATGGCCTGTTGCAGGATGTCGCGGTCTTTGCCACTGATGCGGACTACGTCGCCCTGGATCGATGCTTGCACTTTCAATTTCGAGTTCTTGATCGTCTTCACGATCTCTTTGGCCTTTTCCGTGGCGATGCCTTGTTGCAGAGTGACCTTTTGCCGCACCGCGCCTCCGGCAGCAGGCTCGACAGCGCCATAGCTTAATGCTTTAAGTGAGATTCCGCGCTTTACCATCTTGCCTTGAAGCACGTCATTCACGGCTTTGAGCTTGTAATCGTCTGCGGATGTCAGAACGATCTGCGTTTCTTTCTCTTCAAGAGTGATATTCGACTTGGAATCCTTCAAATCGAAACGCGTATGGATCTCCTTAAGCGCCTGCTGGATCGCGTTGTTCAGCTCCGGCAAATCGACCTTGCTCGCGATGTCAAATGAATTGTCCTGGGCCATTTGTGCTAATCCTGTCTTTCTATTCTTTCACTGAATTGGCTGGTGTAGCTGATGCTTCTCCACTGTAGCCGATTCTGAGATGTTAAAGAACCGATGAAAATTCTCAGTGGTCGCCTGCGCGATGTCATTCACGCTCATGCCCCGCACCTCCGCAATCTTTTCAGCGACCTTGACCACGAACGCAGGCTCGTTCCGCTTTCCCCGGTTCGGCACAGGCGAGAGAAAAGGAGAGTCTGTCTCAATCAACATCCGGTCCAGTGAAACTTCCTTCGCGGCATCGCGGATATTCTGTGCCTTGGCAAAAGTCACATTGCCGGAAAAAGAGATCATGAAGCCAATATCCACCGCGGCCCGCATGTGCTGCAATGTCCCGGTAAAACAGTGAAGGATTCCGCCGAGACCGGTAGGCGCCCAATACTTGCGCAAGATTTCCAGCGTGTCGTCCCACGCGTTTTCCGTGTTCTCTGACGGGCGGCAATGGATCACAATCGGCAACTGCGCAACGCGTGCCATCTCCATCTGCCGCAGGAAAACTGATCTCTGGACATCGCGCGGTGAGTGGTCGTAATGATAATCGAGGCCGATCTCTCCCCATGCGATCACGCGCGGATGCTTGCCCAGCAATTCCAGTTCTGCAAAATCTGATTCGGTCGCCAGTTTGGCTTCGTGCGGATGAATGCCAATAGTCGCGTAGATCCAGTCGTGCTGTTCCGCGAGGCGGATGGCGCAATCGAGAGAGCCGGGCCCGGTGCCGCTGCCGATGGCAAGAATGTTTTCCACTCCCGCCTCGCGCGCACGCTGCAGCATCTGGTTGCGATCGCCGTCGAACTGCTCCATCTCGAGATGTGCATGCGAATCTACGTACACGAATCCACCGTTATTTAAGGCGTGCACCTACGGGAACATCTTCGAGGAATCCGGCCAACACTGGCGTTCCTTGCTCTCCAAAAGAAGCGGCGACGATCATTCCATTCGATTCGATCCCGCGCAGCTTCCGCGGAGCAAGATTCGCTACGATAACAACTTTTCGTCCGACGAGCGATTCGGGTGCATAGGCCAAAGCGATGCCCGCGACGATCTGCCGCACTTCAGTCCCGATATCTACTTCCAAGCGCAGCAGCTTGTCCGCGCCTTTTACCTTCTCCGCGGTTTTAACCTGACCGACGCGGAGCTCGACTTTCGAGAAGTCGTCGATGGAGATCAGCCCGTTCGTTGCGCTTTGTGCGGCTGCTGCAGTTGCGGTTGGTGCAGCTGCTGCTTGCGTTGCGGGCTGGCCTGCCTCTGCGCCCACTCCTGCAGGTTCTTGGGCCGTGGCTGTCGCGGTGGCCGTTCCGGCCTGATTGATGCGATCCTGTTCCATCTGCTGCATCCTCTCCACTGCATTCTTTTCCGCACGCGGGAATACCGCTTCCACTTTGCCGAGCTTCGTGCCCAGCTTAAGCTCTCCCCATTTCAGGGTTTGCGGATTTACCTGCTCGATCTTCTTCAGTCCGAGCTGCTCCCATATCTTTGCGCTCGACTCCGGAATCACCGGATGCAC
>JAOAPL010000228.1 GCA_025462925.1 Acidobacteriaceae bacterium | reverse complement strand
CGACAAGAAGCAGAGCAGCCCAACTGATGTGGCGCGCGCCCACATGCAGATAGGTGGCAAGAATAAGGACGGTCACCCCGGCCAAACCGTCGCCCAAACGCCAGATCTCCGTGTCGATAAACCATTTGGCACGCAACTTCACAGCGTGAGGTAGCGGCAGATACAACAATTCGACGGCAGACTTGTCCAAGGAATAGCGGAGTACTTGATCGCTGCCTTTCAGCACGAGGGCGGATGCGAGGGTGCCCCAAATCAGTAATCCAGCCGAGCCCACCATGACGGCCGTGGGAAGCACAAAAAGCATCGTGCCTATCCCGAATCGGCGGAGCAGTCGCGTTGTCAGCAGCAACTGAACCAGAAGCCCCAATATCCCGGCATACAAATAGAAGTTTCCAAACAAGATAGCCAATGAGTCTTTGCTTACCAGGACCTGCTTGGCGACAGCTTTAAATTGCCACCCCGTAAGCGTCGTGACGAACGAAGCGAGGCAAATAACCGCGGCTATGGCTCGTAAATAGGGAGAGGAAAGAACCAAACGCATGCTGCCCTGTAGGTCCCTTTGTACGATTCCCTTTTCTCCAGCAGCCCTCTCACTTGAATCTGCAAGCCGGGATTTCCAGCTATGCCACATCGTTCCCATCAGCACCGTACAAATCAAGAGGAGCGACGCCATTCCAAGCAGAAGACTTTCAGTGCCGAACGTCTTGGCGACGGTCTTCGAGAAATAGCCGGCGAAAATCGCGCCCAAGATGGCTCCGCCACCCACCATGCCGAAAATTCTTTTCGCTTCTCTCGTTGTCAGAAGATAGTTCGCCAGGGTCCAGACCTGCGTGGGAGCGAGCACCCCGAAGAGGCCCACCCAAACGTAGAATGCCGGATAAAGCCATGCCGGATGGTAATAGTGGGCCAGTGCCCAAAAAAGTATGCAGTTTGTTGCGAAGAAGAACTGGCTGCCCACCAGAAGGTTACGGAGAGAGGTCCTCTGCCCGAGCCGAACGTAACCGACTACTACGATTCCGACTAAAACCGCGCTCGCGATGTCCGCGTAGGGCAGCTGGACCGCTTGGAACCGTGCAAGAAACAAGGCATCACGCGCAACTCTTCCGGTTACATAGCTGCTCATGATGAGGAAGAGGCAAGCGCACAAGAGGATGCCGCGACCCAGATCTCCGGGTTGGACGTTCAGGACCCGCTCAGTCCACCGTTTCATCCAGACTACCTTCCCACGTAACTACTCTGTTTTATTGCGAACCGGCCGTCGCTGCGGAACATACATGACCGGCCGGTGCAACTGTTGCCTTCTCCGAAGCGGCCCCGTTTCCTACACCTGAGTGTTCCCCAGGCGCTGCATTATGAGGAGAAGTCCCGGCGGGATCGAGTAGCACTACCTGTTGGTCCAGATACACAGCGATGAATTTGCCATCGCCACAGATTTCGAGAGCCGACGCCCTACCTCCAGGGTAGTAGCTGCTGAGCATGCCGGTGTCGATCAGGAAAACTTTATTGCCAAAACGAGGCCGAATGCGACCACCCTTCTGCACCGTGTGCCCGACTACGATGTGTGTCGCCTTGTAACTCTCCAAGACTTTGCTCGCTTGAGGTTCACCCTCTTCTTCGCTCCACTTGTCGTAACCGCGAAACCACAGCGGGCCATCAACCCGCACGCTGAGCCAATCCACATGTTTCAAGAATTCCTGGATCTTAGCTTTGCGCTCTTCGTTGCCGGACACACGCGACTTCAGCTCAGCAACAACTTCCGCCTGAAGCACATTATTGATTTCCTGCAAATTAAAAAACGGCAGAATCAGCTTTTCGTTCTGCAGATACTGTTTCAAGTCATCAAATTCTTTGATCTCGTCGTGGATCCGGTTATTGATCGCATCGAGATTCATTTTGGCCACGTCAGGATGAATTCCCCCGTGCAAGAAAATGATTCCTTCGATTTCGGCCACGGCGGCATGTCCTCGCAGCCACTGGCCGTATTCTCCCTTTGGACCCAGCGCCTCGCGCTGCTCAACGAAACCTGCCGGATGCCGTGCCACCCACTCTGCCTCGGTCAGCTCCATGGGCTGCGGGAGCTCGGCTAGCAACGACGCGTGACTGCCTCTCCATTTCACGTACTCTTCATACGCAGCTTTCTGCCGCTGCTCCGAATTGGCGCCCGCAAAGCTGCCATAGTTCATGGGCGTGACGTACCGCAGGTCGCCCATGATATTCATCATTTCGTGGTTACCGAGCAGGCCGACGACTCGGCCGCCGGCTTGTGCCGCTTCTTTCTCCAGCGCCATCATCAGGTTCACGACCTCGCGCGGCTTGGGGCCGCGATCCAAAAGGTCTCCGACCTGGACGAACGTTGACTTACCGCCTGTCCAATGGTTCTGCTGATCTATAAGTCCGGTATGCCGAAGAATACCGACAAAATCGTCAAAATCGTTGTGAACATCGCCGATGGCGACTATGGATTCAGGTGGTTTCACTGGCGCTTTTGCTTGTCCCGCGCACCCTAGCACCGCGGACACCAGCACCAAGAGAACGGAAATGCAAATGCGATAGGGAAAAAGACAGATCGGAGGGCGGACCGTTTTCCTGCGTCCGAAAGTCAAAGAGCCGCAGATTTTTGGCGAAAACATTGGTTCCGCAGGGCGTCCTTATATTGCGGTGCATCTTAGGCTGCGAGAGTTCCACAAGTCAACAATCCGAATATATGCGTCGGAACCTGCAATAAGTAGCTGAAGCCCGCCCACAGTTCTCCTGGACCAGGACTTCACCGAAAGGCAAAATCGCGGAGCCTTCATCTGAAGACTCCGCGATCTGTTTACTGAGCGAACCTTGATGCGTACACGAGATCGGCGCGTTTAACCTTGCGTTACAAGACCGAACTCATCTAGTTGGAGTGCGAGAGCCGCTTAGAAATCACTGTTGCGTGGACTATGCCGCCCTTGTCTGGGGTGCCCTTGCAAATCACATAGTCTCCGTCCTTAACTTGGCTGACATCAATGTCGTTAACCTTCTTGTCGGCATGGTACTGGCTAACCCATTTCGTCGAGCTGTCGTAAACACAGGTCTTCTCTTCATTCCCACCAGCTTTACGAACTGTCAGGCTGGACTGTTCCTTACTGCTTCGTTCAACTCTACCCTCCCAGCGTGTCTCCTTCGATTTCGCCGGCGGGTCTTGCGCGAACACCGCCACCGCGATCGGGAAGGTAAGTAGCAACGCTAATAGCAGACCGAGTTGTTTCTTCACCATGTTTTCTCTCCTTATCACCGGGATCACCGGCAAAAGATATAACGCGTAGCAGAACACTAGACCCAGGGGACCCAAAAGAGCAAGCTGCTTTGAATGTGACGGCAGCTTAATTCAGTGCGGCCAGACAACTCAGTACAGCACTTCCTTCTCACCCTTTTCAGCAATCATCGTCTGAAACTGCGCCACAATCTTGTCTCGTCGCGCCATCACCGCTCTCACTTCATCCTTGGTGAGATAGCGTTTGGTTTTTTCCATAAGCGCGTTCCCGTCCAGCGCCTTTAGTTTCTCCAGCAATTGCCGGTCGCAGCGTACCAAGTCTTTAGGGCTTTTTACGTCTTTGTTCGGTCGAAATGCGCGGCTAAAATCAATTCTCCAAATCTGCCAATTCTCACCGATTAGCACATTGGTCAGATTGGGGTCCGCATCGGACACTAATTGGTCGAACACGCGAATCTTGTACATCTGATTGTTCCAGGCGTCCGGATCTGGCGCAGTTATTTTCTGCTTGTAGCGCTCCGCTTCATCCATCTTTACCGGCAACCACCAACTCAGCGAGCCTGTATTCCCTTCCCATTTGCGCTCGACATACACCGGCACAATGTCGCCCATGCCAAGCAACTCAGCCAGTTCATAGGCAGCGATATTGTACTTATAGGAATCCACGAAGTTCAGTTCGGTGGCGCCGTTGGCTAGCTTCATCTCGCGTTTGTGTTCATCAATAGGTTGGAAGGAGGCGTCATGCGTTATCGTTCCGTCGGAAAGCGTAAGCCGCATGGTGTGCGTGACGCCCTTTTTGGAGTCGTGACTCTTCACGACCTTGGCGGTGAGAAGAAACTGCTTCATCTGCTCATTCGTCAGGTTCGGCTCGTCTGCAGCAACCGCGAAGAGTCCACAAGTGAGGCAGATTACTGCTGCGAGAACCAATTGCCGGCGCAAACAAAGTGGGTTCATGGGGCACCTCCACAGAATTGGTCGGACTCTACTCCTTTACGGCCCAATGGACAACACTAAAAAAGAGCCGGAAGGTTGGTCGCCCCTGGCACCTCAAGAGCCGTCGTCGCGCATGCCCAGCCAATTGCCCGGCACGTCTCTCAATTAGTCCGTGATTGGCGCCAAAGCTCGCAGGTGCGCCAAGAATGCCCGGTGCAGTCGCGTAAGCGAGCGTCCGCGCAACACCACCGCCCCTATCGTGCGCGACGCCTCAGCATCCTCAATCCGAACAAACCGGCAGCTCGATTTCCTCTCCACCGCCATCTCCGGCACAATCGAAACACCCATCCCCGCGCTTACCATGCTCAAAATGCTGCTGAACTGTCCGCTCTCAAAGACAATTTGCGGATGCAACCGCGCCCGATCGCAAGCGGCAACTGCCGTGTCGCGAAAACAATGACCATCTCGCAGCAGCAGGAAAGCCTCCGTCCGCAAGTCCTTCAACGAAATGGCCGCGCGGCTCGCAAATTTATGCTTCCTCGGCAGCGCCGCAAATAGATGCTCCGTCAGCAGCGGAAAGGTCTCGAACTCGTGCCCGCGAATCGGAAGCGCCAAAATCGCCACATCGACAACGCTTGCGCGCAACCGGTCCAGTAGCACCGGCGTGATCTCTTCTACCACCGTTACCCGCGCCTGCGGAAATCGCCGCGATAAAAATGTAAGCTGCGCCGGCAAAAAATATGGCGCGATTGTCGGAATCACACCGACACAGATCGCCCCACCCACCGAATCTTTGCGTTCCACTACGTCACCGCGTGCTGCCTCCAACTCGCGCAGCACCGCTCGCGCTCGCGGCAGGAACGTCTTCCCCACGTCCGTAAGGCGCACAGAACGCCCCAGCCGGTCAAACAACCGCGCGCCCAACTCATCCTCCAGCTTGAGAATTTGCTGCGACAGCGACGGCTGCGAAATGTGCGACTGCTCCGCCGCTCGGCTAAACGATCCGCTCTCGGCCACCGCGCAAAAATATCGAAGTTGATGTAGTTCCACGATGCTCACCTATAGGCTATGCCTATCTCCTGTATACAATCTATATATTGGAAGTATACGCTCTGTGCGCCTACAGTCTTACTCGTAGTACCCGAGGAGGAATCAATGGCTGAAGAAAAAAAGAACATAATGACCACGGACGCTGGGCGTCCGGTAGGCGATAACCAGAATTCCCTCACGGTTGGTCCCCGCGGCCCCGTGGTTTTCGAAGATTTCCTGCTTTTTGAAAAAATGGCGCATTTCAATCGCGAGCGCATTCCCGAACGCGTAGTCCATGCAAAGGGCTCTGGCGCTCACGGCTATTTCGTCTGCACCAACCCGGACCTGCCCAAGTACACCACCGCGAAACTTTTCAACTCCGTCGGCAAGAAAACCCCCACCTTCATCCGCTTCTCCACCGTCGGTGGCGAAAAGGGTTCCGCCGACACCGAGCGCGACCCACGCGGCTTCGCCCTCAAGTTCTATACCGAAGAGGGCAACTGGGACATGACCGGCAACAACACACCTGTCTTCTTCATTCGCGATCCGCTAAAGTTCGGCGATTTCATCCACACGCAGAAGCGCGATCCCGAAACCAATCTCAAATCTCCCACCATGATGTGGGATTTCTGGTCCCTCTCTCCCGAATCCCTGCATCAAGTCACAATCCTCTTCTCCGATCGCGGCACTCCCCACGGTTACCGCCACATGGATGGCTTCAGCAGCCACACCTATAGCCTCATTAATGACAAAAATGAACTCTTCTATGTGAAGTGGCATTTCAAAACCAAGCAGGGCATCAAGAATTTCACGCGCGAATCCGCCGATGAAATGCGCGGCCAGGATCCCGACTATGCCCAGCGCGATTTATTCAACGCCATCAAGGAGGGCAACTATCCCAAATGGCGTGTCTCAGTCCAGATCATGCCGGAAAAGCAAGCCGAGACGTATCACCTCAATCCGTTCGACCTCACGAAAGTCTGGCCGCATAAGGACTATCCGCTCATCGAAGTCGGCGAACTCGTACTCGACCGCAATCCCGAAAATTATTTCGCTGAGGTTGAACAAGCCGCGTTTGAACCGCGCAACATCGTCCCGGGCATGGGCTTCTCGCCAGACAAGATGCTCCAGGCGCGTCTGATTTCCTATCCCGACGCGCACCGCTACCGCCTCGGCGTCAACTATGACGGCTTGCCGATTAACAAGCCGCAGTGCCCTGTGCACACTTATAATCGCGACGGTGCCATGCGCTTCGACGGCAACCACGGCGCGCAACCCAACTACGAACCCAACAGCTTCGGCGGCCCGAAAGAAGATCCGCAATACCGCGAGCGCCCGAAAGAAGTCGCCGGCACCGTCGACCGCCACAATCACCGGCTCGACAGTGACTACTACACGCAACCCGGCAATCTTTTCCGCCTGATGACCTCCGACGCCAAGCAGCGCCTGGTCGGCAACATCGTCGCCAGCATGAGCAGCGTCCCGCGCCGCATCCAGGAGCTGCAAATCCAACATTTCTACAAAGCCGATCCAGCCTACGGCACGGGCGTAGCCAAAGGCCTTGGCCTGCAAATCGAGCAAATCGTAAACCAAAAGAAGGAAACGGCGGCGACCGCCGCCGACTAAGTGGCACAGGCTTTAGCCGGTGCCCGGTGTCAGCAGTAGCAACCCGTATTTGTCGAAGCCTCCAGTAGGGGCGCAGGAATGCTGCGCCCCTTGCTCGGCAGGTCGCATCCCTCATAGCAAACACTTCTGTTCGTAAGCCTCTAGGCGTATTTTCTATTTCGCAATTCAAGTTTCTTATCCGCTAGCAGCACTCGCCCTTATCTGTAAAATGAAATCCCTATGCCCAAGCTCACGTTCCTCGGCGCCGCCGGCAC
>JAOAPL010000027.1 GCA_025462925.1 Acidobacteriaceae bacterium | reverse complement strand
CCGAAATCGATCGGCCGCGTGAAGGCGTTCTACGGAAATTTTGGAATGCACGTGCGCGCGCTGGCCTACATCCTGGCGAACGGTCCCGATGGCCTGCGACAGACGACTGAAGATGCCGTGCTCAATGCGAATTACATTCGCAAAAAACTGGAAGATGTTTACGACCTTCCGTTCAAGTCGCCGTCAATGCACGAGGTGGTGTTGAGCCATCGGCTGCAGGCGGTGAATGGCGTTAAGACAGGCGATATCGCCAAGCGGCTGATCGATTACGGATTCCATCCGTACACGACGGCGTTTCCGATGATCGTCGCCGACCACGGTGCCATCATGATCGAGCCGACGGAGAGCGAGCCGAAAGAAGAGTTGGACTTGTTTATCGACGCGATGCGCAATATTGCGGAGGAAGCAGCGACGAATCCTGAGATCATCCTCACCGCTCCACACAATGCCCGCGTGCAGCGCATGGATGAAGTCACAGCGAACCGCAAACCGGTGCTGAGATGGAAGCCAGAGGCAGGGAAGGCAGCGGCGGATTAGGTTTACCGCGGATCACGAGCAAGATCTTGAACCACAAAGGCGCTAAGGACACAAAGTTTCACAAAGAGAACCAAAGTTGGAGCGTTGCTTGTGCCGAGAGCTGTTGGATTTCAATCTGTTTCGTCTGAACTGAACGATCTCAGTCGTGTGATTTTGGATTGTGCATTCAGGGTGCACAAAACTCTTGGACCAGGATTGCTCGAGACTACTTACCGGTTGTGCATGGTGCATGAGCTAGAAAAGCATGGGACCATTGTTCAGCAGGAGTTGATGTTGCCGATTGTCTATGACGGCGTTGCAATGGAAAGTGGTTACCGAATTGATTTGTTAGTTGGGGATCTGATGGTTGTCGAATTGAAAGCAGTTGAAAGCTTGTTGGCAATTCACCAGGCGCAGCTGCTCTCATATCTGAAACACAGTGGCAAACGTCTGGGCCTGCTGATCAACTTCAATTCAGTTCTACTGAAAGACGGTATTCGCAGAGTAGTGAATGGTTAAGGGTTCTAACTTTCACTTCGTTGTGTAACTTTGTGCTCTTTGAGTCTTTGTGGTTCAAGATTTTGATTTCGGTTTTGGTTTATGTCAGTCTTCGACGACAAGCGTGACGAACTCGAGAAGCATGAATTCATGATGGGCGTCCCGCGCGGGCGGTTGGCCGTGACCATGGACATGCTTACTGACGCGCTGGTGCTGGTAGGACAGCATGGAGTTTATTGCCGGAGCAATCGCAATCCGAGCAAGCCATCGACGGACATGCAGATCGTGTTGAAATCGATCAATGATGCGAAAGAGTTGATCGGGACGGTGATGGAAGAGTTGAGGAAAGAACGCGAGGCGGGCAAGTCCTAACTCGAAAGTTGAAGCAAATGAAAAGGCGCTCCTGTTGAGAAACGGAGCGCCTTTTTTGTTTGTGCTGGATCCTACTTAGCTGCGGAAATTGGGACTGAGAGTTTCGTGTTCTCCCACTCCATGACGATCGCGGTGGGATTGGTCTTTGGCTCGAAGTTGATGACGAATGTTTCAACCGGCGAGCTCAGCGATTCCTTCTTCATGTCGACGCGGGCAAGGTCTTGTTCCGAGTGGTATTCGGTGCCCCACTGTCCTGTCTGTTTGTTGATGATGAGCTTCCACGTGCCTGCGGACGGCAGGCTGTAGAGCGTGTACGTTCCTGCGGGAACGGTTGTGCCGCCGATATTGAGATCGGCTTCCGTCTTCAGCGTGGTGGCGTCGTTGGCGCCGGTGCGCCAGACTTGGTCGTAGGGAACAAGGCCGCCCATGATCTTGCGTCCGCGCATGGAAGGTTGCGAATAGGCGATGGTGATCTTCTTCCCGTTAAGTGCGGCTTCGGCGGTTGCGGCCGGGCTGGGACGCGGCTTGGCGTTAGTTTGTGCGACGGCTGCGGCGACCAATGTCAGCAGAATAGTTGCGGAAATCAGGATGATGCTCTTCTTGCGCATGATGGCGCGTTCTCCTCTGAATGCGAAATGGTGTACAACTTGATATTTAAGACACTAGGATTCGAAAAAGGTAACAGTCGCTGGTAAGATTTTCTCAGAGTTTCTGCCTCGAGGACTAGAGATGGTCAACAAGTTGAGTGTGGAACAGGTGAAGGGCGAGGTTCTTCGCTTCTGGAACGCGTTTACTGACAAATCCGCCAGCCAACTAATGGAGTTCTATGCTCCGGAGTCCACTGTGTTTTCTTCGGTCTCAAACCGCTCAGAGCCGGGACGATTGGCAGCGGCACGCCGTCAGCGTGAATACTTCCACGCGAAGTCTTCGCTCAGGGCGACGGTGGGAAACATCGACGTGATCCTGCTGGGCGATGGCGCTGCTGCGATTGCCAGTTATACATTTCAATTTCATGCCAGCAAAGTGGCCACCACCACCGCTGGATTGGCTTCAGAAGAAGATATCCGCAATGGCCGCGCCAGCCACGTGTTTGCACTCGATGCGGACGGAAAAGTGCGCATCATGCATGAGCATTTGTCGGCGATTGAGAAGGGCTAGTAGTCAGTAGCCAGTAGTCAGTATTCAGCCAAATCCTGAAAACCCACCACAAAGGGCACGAAGGTAGGCGATACTGTTGCTGGATGCCCGATGAGTCGTGTCGCTAAACGCAAGATCCTTCGCGCCAGAAAAAAGGCGCTCAGGATGACAAACATCGGGATGAGAGTCCGAAAGCTAAACTTCCTGGACTTCTCCCGCCAATTGCAACGCTAATTCTTTGATTCGTCGCAGATCGAGTTTGCCGGTTCCGAGGTAGGGGATGGCGTCAATCTTGAAGAATTGATTTCCGCGGGGCTTCCACAGTGGCGGAAGGTCCGTTGCCGAGAAGCATTCCAACACAGCGCTGAGTTTTTCTTCCGCTAAGACGTGCAGCACGATCAGGCGCTCGCCTTTTTTGCCGTCGGGAATTCCTGTGACGGCGACGATCTGTTCGCTGCCGTCGATGCAGTCATGCAGCTTTTCTTCCACCTTTATATGAGGGACCATCTCGCCGGCGATCTTGCTGAAGCGGCTGAGGCGATCGGTGATGGTGATGAAGCCGTCCTCGTCCATCATGGCGATGTCGCCGGTGTTGTACCAGCCGTCCTGCAAGACTTCAGCGGTTTTTTCCGGGCGGCCTAGATATCCCATCATCACGTTGGGGCCGCGGACGAACATCAGTCCAGCTTGATCGATCGGGAGGGGCTCTCCGGTTTCCGCGTGGGCAATGCGGACGCTCACGCCGGGCAGTGGATGTCCGATCTTGCCGCGCTTGGCCCCGACCTGGCGGAATCCTGCGGCGCGGAAGTCGCGTGAGTTGACGGCGACAACGGGCGAACATTCGGTGCATCCATAGCCTTCGAGCGGGCGCAGTCCGAAGGTGTCTTCGAAAGCCTGCGCGACTCGGTCGGGCAATTTCTCTGCGCCGACGATCACAAATTGCAGGCTGCCGAAATCTTCCGCCGGTACCCGGCGAATGTAGGCCTGAAGAAATGTTGGTGTCGCAACGAGCAGTGTCACCTTATAGCTGCGGACGAGAGCGCCGATGGTGGCGGAATCGAGCGGGTTGGGATGGAAGACGACGCCGATGCCGAGCGCAGGCGGCATCCACAATGTCGCGGTGAATCCGAATGAGTGGAAGAACGGCAGGATGCCCACGATGCGGTCTTTGCCGGTGAGTGCGAAGGTGCGTCCGATCTGGTCGATATTGGAGGCGATATTGTAGTGCGAGAGCATCACGCCTTTGGGATCGCCGGTGCTGCCGCTGGAGAAGATCACCGTGGCGAGGTCGTCGAGTTGCGTGAGTTTCTCGCAGCCAAGGAATTTTTCCAAGACTTCAAACGGTAGAAGCCATGCGGCGAAGAATGCGGTGACCTTTTCAGCGAGCGTTGGACTCGCCACCAGGTCTTCGATGAGAATTGTTTTTCCCGGCACGGCGAGGTTCGGCAAGCGTTCGAGAAATGCTTTGGATGTGACGGTTGTTTTTACATCGCACTGTTGCGCGCACGATGCCGTGATCTCATTCGATGCTGTGTAATTGAAATTCACCGGCACCTTGCCCGTGAGCATTGCTGCGTAATTCACCAGCGCGCCGCCCACCGATGGCGGCAGCAGCAGGCCGACCATCTTCTGTCCTTCCCACAACGTTTTCAACCGGCGCGCGAGAAAGATCGTCTTGATCAACGCAGCGCCGTAACGCAGTTCGGGAACTTTGCCGTCTGCCATCGCGAAACGCAAAGGACGGCTACGAGCGGTACGGACGAAGCTGCGATGCAACGTCTCCATCCGCTTCTTCTGATGGCGAAACGCTTCGGTCTCGAGTTGCTGGACAGCCTGGCGCACTTCGACAGCGGTAGCGGTCGGAGGCAGCGGTTTGCCGAAACTCACGGTGACGGGAAATGGAATGCGGCGCGGGGCCTTCCAGAAGAACCGTCCGCGCTCGAAGCTGAACATGCTGCCCCAAACGCCGTCGAGGTGAACGGGGATAATGGGCGCGTCCACTCCTTTCATAATTCGCTCCATACCGCGGCGGAAAGGAAGCAGGCGCCCGATGCGGGTGATCTGTCCTTCAGCAAAGATGCAGACGACGCGGCCTTCGCGAATGCTGTCGCTGGCGATGCGCAGCGAGCGGATCATATCGCGCGGTCGCAGGTTCGACGAGATGGGAATCGCCTTCATCAGTTTTGCGAACGGCTTGATGAGCGGGTAATCGTAGATGTCCTGGAACATGATGAAGCGGACATTGCGCTCGGTCGATGCTGCAAGCAGCAGCGCATCAACGAACGAAAGATGGTTGGAGACAAAAAGCGCGCCGCCTTTGGCGGGAATGTTTTCCCGACCTTCGATGCGGATGCGATACAGCGTGTGTGTAGCAAAAAGGAGCAGCAGTCGCAACAGCGCCTGCGGCAGAAGCGCGACGATGTAGATGGTGGCGAGCAGGGCAAAGAATCCGCTGTAGAAAAAAATCTTGTGTGGCGAGAGATGGAGGAAGTGAGTGAATGCGTAATAGATGCCGGTGGCAAGAAACACGCCGATGAACGAAAGCAGATTGGAGACGGCGATAATTGCGCCTTTGCGATCGGCTTGCGGGCGGTGCTGGATCATCGCATTCAGTGGCACGACGAAGAACCCGGCAAAGAATCCGAGGAGCGCAAGGAGAACGAAGGCGCGTCCGTAGGTGTTGCCGAAGAAATTGAGAAGAACTCCCAGCACGGTCATGCCCATAGAGCCGAGAGGGATGAGTCCGTATTCGATCTTGTTGCCGGAAAGATATCCCGCGGCGAGGCTGCCTACTCCGATGCCCAGCGCCGTGCCCGCCATGAGCAGCCCGATGTGGGGTTCGTCGGCGCCAAGAACTGATTTGCCGAAAACAGGAATGTTCAATTGCAATAGCGCGGCAATGAACCAGAAATAGGTGTTGCCGATGATGGCCAGGTGCAGAGTGCGGTCGGTGCGTCGCACCTCGGCCATCCGGTTCCAAACTTCTGCGGGAAAGAACCATTGAAAGCTGCGATGGGGCGCGGAGGCAGGCACTTTGGAAATGGTGTAGCTGGTAGCCAATCCCGCGAAAGAGACAGCGGCCAAGATGCCCGCGGCGATGAGAGGGTTCGGGCGGAAGTTGGCGGCGAGAAGTGTGCCCGCGACCGTTCCGAAGATGATGGCGAGGAATGTCCCCAATTCCAGAACGCCATTGCCCCATGAGAGCCGGGCTTCCGGCAATAGTTCGGGCAGCAATCCGTATTTCGACGGCCCAAAGAGCGCGGCCTGCGTGCTTATCAGGAAGATGGCGACAAGCTGCAGGGGCAGGCTGTGCAAAGCCAATCCCGCAGTGGCGATTGCGATGACGCAGATCTCCATCCATTTTGTGGAGATGGTGACGGAGCGTTTGCTGAAGCGGTCGGCCAGATATCCGCCGACCATCGAGAAGAGGATGAATGGGAGCGAGAAAAGCAGGCCCACTTCGGCGTTGATGTTCTCCTGCTGCTGAGTGGAAATGCCCGCGCCGATGACGAGGAAGAGGATGAAGTATTTCAGGGCGTTGTCGCTGAAGGCGCCTTGAAACTGTGTGACGATGAGGCTCCAGAAACCGCGTTGCCATTTTTGGGACATCGAGGAGGAATTCTATGTTAAAAACCAAAACCTTGAAACACAAAGGACACGAAGGTTCACAAAGAAGGCGGGGTTGGGAGTGGGTTCGGCTGGGACGAACTTGCGTGACATGCGCTGATATACTGGTGTCCTGCTTGGCAGTTTAGTCCCATCATGCGCCCGTAGCTCAGCTGGATAGAGCGGCAGCCTCCGAAGCTGTAGGCCAGAGGTTCGAATCCTCTCGGGCGCACCATTCAGCTTTTAGCCCTTAGCCTTTAGCTCTTGGCCAAACCAACATCAAAACCTTTTCACCGCAGAGGACGCAAAGGTACGCGAAGGAGAGTAAATCTCTTCATGGGTAGGTGATCTCCGGTTCATTGAGGCACAATAGGTAAGTCACACGATGACTGACCTGATCCATCTCGCGATACCGGCGTTCGTGTCGCTGCTCGTCCTGGAAGTCGTCTTCAACGCCATCATGCGGCGCGATCTCTATCAGATCAAAGATACGGCTGCGAGTCTTTCCATGGGTGTCGGGAATGTCATGGTCGGCCTTGTCACCAAGGCAATGGCCTTTGCGGTTTATTCGTTCGTCCATCGCTTCGCCATTTTCAAAATCCCGAACGCCTGGTGGGCGTGGGTGCTGCTCTTCTTTGCCGACGACTTTACGTATTACACTTTTCATCGCACCAGCCATGAGTGCCGGTTGTTCTGGGCGTCGCACGTCGTGCATCATTCGTCGCAGCGATACAACTTGAGCACGGCGTTACGGCAGACCTGGACGGGCGGATTCATGGGCTTCACCTTCTGGCTGTGGCTTCCGCTGCTGGGATTCAGGCCGATCATGGTGATGACGATGCAGGCGCTGAGCCTCATCTATCAGTTCTGGATCCACACGGAAGTGCTGCGATCGATGGGACCGCTGGAAGCGGTATTCAATTCGCCATCGCACCATCGGGTACATCATGGATCGAACATGCGCTATCTCGACCGCAATCATGCGGGCACGCTTATTATTTGGGACCGCATCTTCGGTAGTTTCGAAGCGGAGGATGAGGCTGAGCGCCCGGTCTATGGATTGACGAAGAACCTCAATTCATACAATCCCGTGCGCATTGCTTTCGCGGAGTGGATCAACATGGCGCACGACGTAATGAACGCGCCCACGTGGAGGGCGAAGCTGCGCTATGTCTTCGCTCCACCAGGCTGGAGCCACGATGGAAGATCGAAAACCGCGGATGAGATGCGGGCGACAGTTAATCCAGGGCTAAAGCCCTCGATTACCCGCACTTAACGCGGCGCTCAAGCGCCGCTCTCCCAGCAAAAACCATAAACTTCGTAATTCGTTGAAATCCTGATTACGGCGGAACTTCGCCCGGACGCTCCGGCATTTCGACCGTAGTCACTGGCTTGCCGTGCGGCAGGACGACACCGTCCTGCAAGAGCAGTGCTTCGTAGATGGGGAGATGACGCCAGTGTCGCGCCAGAGCGAATGAGCTCATGTTGGCGATCATCAGCGGGAGTATCAACCCGTAGCTTCCGGTCATTTCGAAGATAATCAGCACAGACGTGATGGGCGCGCGAATGATCCCGGCGAAGACTGCACCCATACCCACCAATGCGAATGCGCCAATCGAATCCATGGAGTGATGAAAAACGAGAACATCGATGTAGCCGACGGTCCCGCCAAGCATGCCGCCAA
>JAOAPL010000141.1 GCA_025462925.1 Acidobacteriaceae bacterium | reverse complement strand
CCATATCACAGCCATATGCTGTGTGCCCGCGCTTACGGAGTTCCCGGAGCAACGGTATTCCAAGTGTTCCGTTCGAACCTGTAACAAGGATTTTCATCAGTACCTCTTCCTTCTTTATTTCCGAAACTGAGCGTTTTCTTGGGGGCGTTTCCGGGTACTGAACGCAATTCTAAGCTGACAACTTACGTTACAGAGTAAATGCTTCCAATTGGGATACGTTATTTCTCTTATTGTCACGAATATTGGAGGGCTAAAGCACTAAGGCTCTCAGGCCTGCCTGTACAGTAGTGATCGAAATTCTCTTGCCGGCAAGCGGCTTCATCAATAAATATCTTCATCTTTCAAAACGGCTTTGAACATCTTGATATTCTGCTCCACAATAACTTCGTTCTGGGTGCGTTGAACAGCATAATCGTAGGCGCGTTGAGAGTATTCAAGCGCTGTCTTGTTGTCCATTTCCACAAACGCTTCAAGCACCCGCTGAAATTCTTCAGGCGCTTCCAGTGGAAAATCCGCCCCAACGCCGCACTCTTCCAGGTTTCTCCACGGTGTCCGATCGCTTATGAGCACGGGACATCCAGCGCAAAGCGACTCCACTATCACGTGTCCATAATTTTCGCCATGCGTTGGCAGGAACAACAGATCATGTTGGCAAAAGATTTCATGCACCAACTCATGTCTCGCCCCGCCCTTGTATTCGACGGTGATATTACTCGGTAACTGCTTGATGGATCGCTGACAAGTCGCCCAATAATCTCTATTGCCGATAGGCCCGTAAATCGAAAAAATTACTCTTCCCTTTACGCCTTTCAGCATCCGCAATGCGCCATCCAGGTTCTTGTTAGGACTTATTCGCGCCAGATATAGCAACCGCAAAAGGCCAACACTCTTGCGAACCCTGTTTATCAGACGCGGCGGGCCTGGTGAAATTTCGGCAATATCGGATGCGACAATAAGTCTTGCGGTACTCAGTGAACGTCCCCGGCGGAGGTGCGTTTCAATGTCAACCCTCTCGTACTCAGTGGAAGCCTGAATGGCAATACTCTTCAATAGTTTTGCCCGGTTCACAAGTTCAATGTAAGCCCTCTTTCGTCGTGGTTTTATGATCAGCGCCCCTGAAGAAAATTCACCGCGTGGCGCAAGCAGCACTGGAAGGTTGGGGAACAAGCCGGCATTTTTTGCCAAAAGAATCTTAATGCTCACCAGCGAAAAAAAACTATTGAGATACAGCAATTCAGGAGAAATCTCCTCTGCTCTGCGCCGGATGTTCCGCAGAGAACGGTTCGCGGTGTAGAAGACCTTTGCTTTTTCTACTTGGGTCCACTGCTCACGGGGAAGATTTCCATAGGGCTCTACGTCACCCTTATCACGGTCGAAAGTAAAAATGAAAAACTCATATCGATCGGAGAGATGTGAAACAAGATTTGCGATAGTCCTGACCGGCCCCCCAAACTTGAATCCAGGCAAATAGTGGTCGATGAAGATCAATATCCTTCTTCGGCGCCCGGCTTCACCGCCGTCAGTTGTCATTAGCAGGATGTCGCGGCTTTCTGGAGATTTCGCTGTCGATGCCAACCAACTATCTCTGCCACACGGTGATCATATGAATAAGCAGGCACACAGCGGACGTAGCCCGCCTTTGCTATTGCTGTCCGCTCTTTCGGATGAGCAAGGTAATAGTTGATCTTCTCCGCAAGCTCTTCTGGTGACTCAAAACAAGCCGTCTCTTTGTCTTCGTCATATAGGCCCAGCACTTCCGCATTGCGTTCATGGAGCATGAATCCGCCGCATGCGGGTATTTCATACGTTCGCGTGCTCGTGAGATCGTGGACCTCGGCAGTAACTCCCATGATTGCGAGATTTATGCGTGTGGCCTGAATCGCTCGAGCATATTGATCGCCAAACGGGGCCCAACCTTGAACATACTTTTGGAGCGCCTTGGATTTGCAGCGCGACCAGCCGTCTCCCCAAATGCGTAGGTCCAAATCCGGCCGTAGTCTCACCAATCTGGACAACATATCTTCTTTTAGCGGCGAGTATCCGGCAATTAGGCTCACATCACAGCCATACTGTTCCTCATCCTTGGCATTCAACTGTACCGGTCTGTGGACATCGCGGTCGTACCCGTGAGGTAGAAACATGCGCGCACGAACCTTTATTTGCGTAGAAGCGTCCCCATCCCAAGCCCGCTTCGTATCGAACATACAATCGTACTCAGATAGTGACCTTCCAAGACCGGTGCGACTCTCGAGAATCACGCGATCCGGATAATAGTTGTACAGTGGGACGCCCTGCTGACGAAGAACTCGCAGCGTACTCGCCTCAACTAACAGACCTTTAAATGCAAGGACAAAATCTGGCTCAAACTTCTTAGCAGACGCGAGAATGAGTGAGTTGTATTCTCGAGCAATCTGAGGTCGCATGACCCGCGCTAAGATCCGAGCAGTAATTGTTCGACAGCTCGATCGAATGGGCAGTTGCGGATCGAGTTCCAAAACATCGCATCCGAGCCGGCGAAGGGCACTCGAGCAGGCGCGGGTACAGCTCCCAAACCATAATTCTCCCAAATACAAGACCCGCAGCCCGTTGGGGATACCACTCAGAGCGTCTTCGGCTTTTGAGATGTTTTGGGAAAGTGTCGGCACGTTGTAACCCTAATATCTAATTACATTTTACCTGTCAAGGTTATGATAAATTTCAGAGATTCCAACCAATGGAGGTGGATGCACTTGACTAATTCAGGTGTGGTTTGCGAACCGCTCCTGCCGCAACAGGTGCAAATGCTTTCACAGCTCCAGGTCCAGCGGCCAGTCTCCGCAATTCATCTCTGCTCCGTTCACGGTGCTGCTGTCGCGGTTCCAGCGCTACTCTTGTTTTTTGGAGCACCACCATGGTGGACACTGGGGATTGGCGGCTTTGTCATTTCGCTGGCATATCTTTATATCGGATACTCAGAAAGTCGACGACAACAGTTTTGGCTCTCGCCTTTGTCTTTTTTCTTCTTTTGGTATGTCATAGGATACGGCCTTTCGGCCATTTATGCTGCGACTCAAGCCTACGACCCCGGCTTTCTCACTCTGCTTGAGCAGGCTGTTCCCGGCGAAGATCTTGCGGCGGGTTACGTTATCACTTTGACTGGCGCGCTTTCATTGCACCTCAGCTACTCGGCAGTGCGATCACTTTCGTCCAATGCAATACGTTCCAGAGAAGATCTTGCCGGACGATCTGATTTCCGCCTCTGGGCTTTTGTCTTTCTATTAGGCATTGCTGCTCTCTTAAGGCCATCGCTTTTTGCCTCCATAGGTACAGCTAGGGCAATCTTGCAATTTGCTCCTTTTGGAATACTTCTCGCCTTCTGCTCTTTCCCGCGGCAATACTTCGGTTTGCCTGGCGTCTTGTATCGTTCGCTTTTCGTCCTCGGGAATGCTTTGCTGATGTTTTCAGCTTTCATCTACGGTTCGAAATTGACGGCGATGCTGTCGTTGCTGCCTATATTTTCAGTTGTCCTTCACAGGCCAAAGTTAAGAAAGATGCTTCCGTTAATGCTGATCGCTGGAGCTTGTCTTTATTTCTTTGTCGTCGCCCCCATCATCATGACAGCGAGGAGGTCCACCATCGACGAGTCGCAATCGCAAAAGATTCAATCTGCTGCCGGAGAAACGGTCGCCGCCTTCGATGAAGATTTGCGATTTGCGCTGCAGGAGCAGGTGGAGCATCTGCTGTACCGGCAATTTGAATCCACCTCCGCGGGTTTCATCGTGGGAGACGTTCGTGAACGTGGGTTCAGGTATGGCGAGACCATGCAAAATCTTACCTATGCATTCATCCCGCGAATACTCTGGCCAGAAAAACCGACAGTAACGAGGGGAAGCTGGTTTACTGCCTACCTGGGCGGCTCCGCGAGTGAAGAAGAATCTCAAACTTCCACCGGCATCTATTCTGCAGCGGAACTTTACTGGAACTTCGGTTTCGCTGGCGTCGTTCTTGGCATGGCATTGCTGGGCGGCGTCTTTGCATTGCTTTTTACAATGGTGGGCGCTGGACCGCACCAACTCGTTGTTCCAATGATCGTTTTTATTAACCTTGTGGAAAGGATTGTTGAACAGGCATCTGCTAGCGAAGTCTTTGTAGTACTTATCTACCTTCTTTTGTTTACGTTCATTTACCGCTATTTCAGCCCTCCGATTGAGGGAGTGCAGAGTAAGTTTGCGTTCTATGCAACTACGGCTGTCCGTAAGCACCGATAGGTAACCCAGATAGTATTCCAGACCATGTCTGAACTTCCTCTAGTCTCGGTATTATTCATCACCTACCAACGTGTTCACCTATTGCGTCGCACCGTTGAATCGTTCCTCACAAATACCTCGTATCCAAACTTGGAACTAATCTTAACCGACGACGGTAGCCCTGCTTGGATCCAGAAGGAAATCTCCGAGCTCCCGTTTCATAGACACATTCTAGGAAAGAAGCGCCGCGGTATGGGCGCCAATGCGAACGAGGGGCTGCGGCATTGCAACGGCGATTACATTCTTTGCTTGCAGGACGATTGGGAGTGTGCCGGCCCGGATACCTACTTGCGGGAAGCAGTTGATTGCATGAGAAAGTGTGATGAGATCGGGTTCATAAGATTTGCATCCGTCGACACTAGCCGGAATTCGTCCTATGAAAGGTTCAACGTTCCGCGCTCATTTCATTTACTGGAGCGGCCCACGGTCGTGACCGGGATAAATCGCAATCTCTACTCTGATACCCCGCACTTGAAATCCAGGGCGTTTATCGATTCCATTGGTCCTTATAGCGAAGATACTTCAATGGAACAGTGCGAGCGGGATTTTCAGGACAGGTTTTTACAACAAAGCAGATTCAAAGCGGGCTTCTTCCCTGATTTCAACGATAAAATTTTCCGCCACATCGGAGAAGGCGACAGTCTGCGCACCAAAACATTTCGTTTCAGGTTCGAGAGTAAGATCAGTGCGGCTTCTCAACCCTTCAAGGAAATGGCCGTCTTCCAGTTCACAAGATACATTTACCGGCAATCGATGCGATTATTGTTTCGCGCACGAATTCTGAAGTGAGCTGCAATTCCTTTTTATGAGTCGAACCAATAGAGCCGCGGCGGGATTTGTATTCAGCATCCTGCAATTCGGGACGCAGATACTGCTGCAGGCGATTCTGGCTCCCGTTATCTTGCGTTACGGCGGTCGCGAACTCCTTGGCACTTTCGCCATCATCAGCCAATCAACCTCAATCATGGCATTGCTTGATTTCGGATTCGGCCTGTCACTGGATCGTTTTCTAAGTCAGTCCTTTGGAGCGCAAGACGAGGGTCAGCGCTTCCGTGATGTTTTTACTACCGCAAGGACGTTTGCGTTTGGAAGCAATATGCTTTTTGCCGGTGCGGTATTTTTCTGCTCCAGGCATGTTTCCAGTTTTTTCGACTTAAGCACAGATGGCGCCTTACAAGCAGTCCACGCATTGGAACTCGTAGCCGTCTGGGCGTTGATTCGGACTCCAATAGTTCAGTTTGCCAACGCGCTAATTGGTGTACAAGACTTGGCATTTGTAAACGGATTCGGAGGCGTGCTGAATGCAACCCGCCTGGTGCTCTCTCTGATTTTTGTACGGATGCACTGGGGGCTAGTTGGTCTGACTGCCGCCGGGATTGTTGCCGAGTGCATTGCTGGAATCGTCTACCGTGTGCGGTTCAACACTCTTTATCCCCAGTGGATGCCATCGTGGGGAATACCGAAGCCCGAATTGTTTCGAGAGATGTTCTCTTTCGGATTTCATTTGATGTTCATCAATATCTCCGACCTGCTTCTCTTCGGATCGGGGAATATCATCGTAGGCAAGCTGGCTGGCCCAGCCGCCGTGAGCTCGTACTACAGCACTTATATGCCCGGCTATTATGGCTATAACCTGACACTCCGGCTCTCGGACAACGCGGCGCCGGCCGTAAACGAGTTGCATGGTCGCAATCATCAGGAATCTCTTCGCAACGCTTTTGTGACCCTCCATAAGATCACCTCTTCTCTCGCCTTCTTCCTCGCTGGAGGAATCATTCTCTTCAATCGTTCATTGGTTCATTTATGGGTCGGCGACCAGCAATACGGCGGAAGCTTGCTCACATCAGCTGTCGCTTCTTTCGCGATCATGGTTTGTATCCTGCACGTAAATGTTATTTATGCGATGGCATTTGGATGGGTGCGGTTATTGACCATCGTCGGACTTGTAGAGGGTTTTTTGAACATCCTTCTTTGCTTTTGGCTTGGCAAGCGACTCGGATTGGGTGGAGTCCTACTCGCAACTTTGACAGTGATCACGCCGAAAACAATCTATCTCTTGTACAAGCTGACCCGCCATTTGGAAATAGAGTTCAAGAGCTTCTTGAATCATTCTCTTCTCACTCCATTCAAATTCATATTCGCCGCTTTTTTTGTCACTGCCATGGTTTTCACTCGGCTGCACACGGACACCTGGTTCTCCTTCGGTGTCGGAATATTGTTTTACGTTACAGTGGTGGCCATTTTTGCATTGGCGATTCCCTCTAAGGATGAACGCGCAAGATTGCATCTCGTATTTCGGAGCAAATTGGCACAGCTTGGCTACAAGACTGCTATTTAAGGCGGGTTTCTTCAACAGAATGTCACTGTTATAATCCGCCAAAGAAAAAGCATGTCCACTCTACTGAGCGCGTCGGCGCACAAACTTGCCAGGCTATTCGCCGTTGATTTCTACAAGCTATCCAACAAGCCAAGGCCCATCGTTGAAGGAATCGATCCAATAATCGGTTCTTATCCGCCTGCAGACCGCCAGTTTCAAATTGGGGCAAAGGAAAACTATTTTATTCATGATGGATACACGGCTCGGATACAGAACGAACACTTTGACGATACACAGCAGGAAGATGAGTGGCAGCTCGAGGTTTACGGCTTCGCGCGCGAGATCTGTGAGAGGGACGACCTCAAGACGGTTTGCGATGTCGGTTGCGGATCCGCATTCAAGCTAACAAGATTTTTCGCTGACATGGATACCGTGGGAGTGGATGTCCCAAGGACTGTCGAGTACCTTCGCAGAAAATTGCCTGCTAAGAGATGGTTAGACAACTTCGATTCCACGCCTGAAGCAATCGAAATGGTGATCGCTTCAGACGTGATCGAACATCTTCCAGATCCTGACGTCTTGCTCGATTACATCGCAAAGATCAATCCAAAGCAGATCGTATTGTCCACGCCGGACAGAAACTTGCTCAGGGTCGGTAGTTTCGACGGCCCTCCACGCAATCCGGCTCATGTGCGTGAGTGGAGTTTCGCAGAGTTTCGCGCCTATGTTGAGAGTCGATTTGTCATTGAAGCTCACTTCATCTCATTCGCCGCGCAAGCGACACAATGTATACTCTGCCATCCTCGACATGAACCAGCCGCCTAGAATCGCCCTCGCCATACCTACATTTCAGCGGGAGCAGGTTCTTGTCGACGTCTTGGAGAACGTACTTGCGCAATCGGCATTACCCGACGAGATCATCGTCGCTGACCAAACTCCCCAACATGACCCGGGCACTCAGATTTTTCTGCAACGTCTTGCCACTTCGAACCAGATCAAGCTGCTGCACCTTCCAGAACCGTCATTAACCGCCGCACGCAACGAGATCATCAAAGCGACATCTTGTGATTTCATAATCTTCATTGATGATGACGTTGTCTTGCCGCACGATTACGTCGCTCGATATCAGAAGATCTTACTCACGCCTGGGATCGCACTTGCAACCGGCCCGATTCTGCCTGGCATAGTTGGTTCGAATCCGTCGGAGCAGTTAGAAAGGCATCAAGCATCCAGTGCTGGCGCTTCTGCTCAGATCACAAACAGTTCCCAGATTGACCAATGGGTTCGAGGCGGAAATTTTGCCGTCCGTAAGAGCGCTGCAGTTGAGATTGAAGGATTTGACGAGAATTTCGTAGGGCCTGCACACGGCGAAGAGGGCGATTTCGCGCGCCGTCTGTTGAGAAACAAGCAATTGATGTTATTCGCTGAAACGCTACCGCTCGTCCACCTCAAAGTTCCATATGGCGGATGCCGCGTTCCTCGCAACGGTCACTGGGATGAATGGCAAAAACCAATGAATCTGTTGTTGTTGAATTTCCGGTACCCGCAACTAAGCAGCGCATGGTTTCTGCGCTTCTACAGTGCTCTTAGAAACGGGCCTCTTCTCAAGGAAAATCTGCGTTTCACTCGTTTTGTTCCCAGCTTTTTCCACTTTGGCAGGGCATTTTACGAGGCCGGTAAACGACGGAGTGAAATCAAGTCCTCCATGCGACAGTTAACCTGACTGCGCAGCAGTACCCTGCAATTCCCCAATCCCTGCCTGAACACAAGCTTGCAGCGCGTTTTCCTGGCTGTAATTTGCTACGACAAATTCTCTTATCTTGCTTGAATCATGCACGGGCAGCTTTCCGTCTATGAAATCACCTATCAGTTCCGCAATCGATTGGGCACTGTTGTCCCTGGCCAACCAGCGTGGCTCGATTCGGCCAATAATCTCCGGGAGCGCCCCTACAGGTGTGCTCAATACGGGAGTTCCTGCGCTCATCGCTTCTACGGCAATCAAACCAAAGCATTCCAATGCTCTTGTGGGGATCACGAAAGCATCTGCCGCAGCATACATTTTGGAAAGTTGTGCTTCAGAGACAGCACCTATCAACTTCACGCAATCTCCCAAGTTCAGGTCGCCGACTTGTTGTTGAAGGCTCTCTAGCAGCGGTCCCTTGCCGCCAATATAAAGCTCGAAGTTTTTGCCTTGCGCTCGAACTAATGCCGCTGCCTCTATCAGTCTGTCCAATCCCATTCGAGGAACCAGTCTTCGCAAGCTGAACAACACTGGACGGTCTAACGGCCATCCAAGTTCGAATTTAACCGTTTCACGGCACATTACTGGACGAAACTTATCTACATCCGTCCAGCCGGGTGTGACATAGACCTTCGACGAAATTTCCTCGCCATGAATTCTCTTGATCTGAGACTTCGTGTAATTCGAATGCACGCAGATCAGTGAAGAGCTGGCTAAACACTTTCGTTCGATTCGCGACGCCAGCCAACTCTTCAGTTTGAGCAACACCCCGTTTCCAACTTCCGATTCCATGAATTCCATGGCTACGGGGGAGTGAACCGTATATGTGAGCCTGACTTTGGGAAAAACCTCAATCATCGCCGCTCCCTGAAGCGGCATGTGTGCCCAAAGCAGGTCCGGCTTCCAATCAATAAGGTGTTTCCTGAGAACCTTGCCGCCGGCGCGCTGGTGCCTGCTCAGAACGTTCAGGTCGGACTTGGATACGTGGTAGCGGAGTATCCGGACACCTTCCACGCGCTCGGATTCCGGCTTGTTCTCTGTGCCTTCGCAGAGGAGAGCGACGTCGTGTCCACGGGAGACCAAACACTTGCACACGTCCCACGCCACCCGCATACCGCCGCCCCTGATATCTCCGAAGTAATGATTAGCCCCCAGCAGGATTCGCATGGTAAGTTTTCATTCTAGACCAGCCTATGGTTACCAACATTTAACGACTTGTAGTTTGCCCGGAATCAACAAAAAAAGCTCGTAAAGTAATAAAACTAAAGTTACTATCTAGGTTTTCAAATCCTTTGACACGCCGTCCCAGTCTGGTACGATTCATAAACAAAACTTAGCCTCCGTGCCGTCAAAATAAGTTCTGCAATCGCCGCTGGGGCCTGACGAAGTGCTCCCCCTACACTTTTGCGCGGCATAGCATTTACAAAGTGGAATAAGAAACAGGAGCACCGATGGATCCGTCCCACACAGAGCCTCGAACTCAACTGATGCGGGCGGATGCGGCGAAATTGGGCCCGCCCCAGCGCTTCCTTCCGCCCATACATGGCCCTGTTGTTCAGGACTCCACACTCGGAGATTACTATCGCATTCTACTGAAGCAAAAAAGCGTGATTATTGCGTCGGTGCTCATCGTAGTGACTCTCGTTACAATCGCCACATTCAGGATGACTCCCTTGTACGAGGCCTCCGCTCGTATCGCCATCAGTAAGGAAGATTCTGGAGACAACCTGCGAATCAATAACCAGGGTGGCGAGACTGACTATTCTTTCGACTACAACATCGAATTGGATACCCAGGCCAAGATTATTCAAAGCGACACTTTGGCCTTGCGGGTGATTGACGATCTCCACCTTGGTCAGGACCGCTCTCTTGCCAATGCTGTTGTGAACACCGCTTTACCGAGATCCGAGAAGCTTAGCTCCGCCGAGATTCGCAAGGAAACCCAGGCCCTTGGCGTCTGGCATGGCAGCTTGGCCGTGAACAAGATCCCGCGCACGCGAATGATTGAGATCCGCTACACCAGCCCAGATCCCAAACTGGCTGCTCAGGTCGTCAATACACTGGCGTCTGTTTACATTGAAAATAATTATCGTGCGCGCTATGAATCCACCATGCAGGCATCCGAGTGGCTGTCAAAGCAATTGACTGACCTGCAACTGAAGGTGGAAACCTCGCAAGCTGCTCTAGTAAAGTACCAGCGCAAAAACGGCATTGTCGGGATTGATGAAAAACAAAACACAATCACATCCAAGCTGGACCAGTTGAACCGCGAATTGACCACGGCTGAAGATGACCGACTGCAGAAACAAGCCAACTACCAACTCCTCAGCTCAAGCAATCTTGAGTCCATCCCGGAGCTCTCGCAAAACGGATTGATACAACGCTTTCGCGAAGATGAAGGTGCCCTGAAGAAACAACTTGCGCAAGCTACTAGTCAGTTCGGCCCTTCTTACCCCAAGGTCATAGAACTGAATAGCCAGGTCACTCAGATCGAAGTCAATATCAAGAATGAGATTGACCGAATTGCCTCTCGCAAGGGCAGTGAATACCAGGCTGCGTTGAGTCGCGAAAATATGCTGCGTGGCGCCTTCGATGCGCAAAAGCAAGAAGCCAATCTTCTGAATGAAAAATCCATTGCTTACAATGCGCTCAAGCACGATGCCGATTCCAATCGGCAGCTCTATGACGGCTTGCTGCAGAAATTAAAAGAGGCCGGAATAAACTCAGGACTGAAATCGAGTAACGTGCGCATCGTTGACGTTGCTCGCGCTCCGCTATCCCCGGCCAAGCCGAACATTCCCAACAATATCGCGCTGGGCTTTCTGCTTGGGCTTGTCGGCGGGATTGCACTTGCATTCGTCCTTGAGAGTCTGGACAACACCGTCCGCACTCCTGAGCAGGTCGAGACGCTTACCTCCTTGCCTTCATTGGGCATGATTCCATTGAGTCTTGATATCAGCAGCATGAAGAACAGTGCCAAGACCAAATCAATCCTGCTGTCGACTGCAGCTCAAACGGATCTGCGAAAGACAAGCATCAGCCTGCTTGCGCATGCCCGGCCGAAGTCTGAAGTCGCAGAATCGTATCGCGCCCTGCGCACGTCGATATTGTTGTCATCGATCGGCTCCGCTCCCAAAGTCATCATGGTCACCAGCGCCTTGCCGCAGGAGGGCAAGACCACTACCAGCATCAATACAGCTATCGTGCTGGCACAAAAAGGCGGAAAGGTGTTACTCGTCGACGCCGATATGCGCCGGCCCAGCATCCATCAGACCTTCGAATTGCGCAATCGTTCGGGCTTGAGCACGATTCTCACTGGCAGCAACACTACTGAAGAGGTGGTTGTCGCTTCACCGATTCTGCCCAATCTCTTTGTGCTGCCTGCCGGACCGCCGCCTCCTCACCCCGCGGAATTGCTGGGATCTGAAGTGATGAGGAATCTCTTGAACAGCTGGCGCGATCAGTACGATCACATCATTGTGGACACTCCTCCAGTCTTGTCCGTCACCGACGCGGTACTGCTCTCCGTTGAGATGGACACGGTATTGCTTGTGATCCGCTCGGCCCAAACTTCAAAGGACGCTTTGCGCCGCAGCCGCGACGTTCTCAACCAAGTCAATGCCAAGGTCATGGGAGTGGTCGTGAACGCGATCGATCTCCAGTCCCCTGACGCCTACTATTACTACTACGGCTCCAATTATGCCGGGCGCTACTATGACGAATCCGCTGGACACTCTTAAGGCACTCTGAGGAAAACGTAAACACAGGATGCGGATAGCACTGGACTCCCCCACGCGCCGAACACTTCTTGTCCTAAGCGCTCTTCTTATCGCGCTTCCCTACCTGGTGTGGGTGCAAGCGCATTTTCGCGCCTCGCTTTGGGCACAGGTCTTGGATCTTCAGGGACTCCAGCGCGCGACCGCACTCGAGCCGTCTAACCCTGATTATTGGCATTTGCTCGGGAGATATCGTCTCTTCGCCCTGCAAGAGCCACAGGCCGCCAGTACAGACCTCCAGCACGCCATCAGCCTCAACAAGAACGTCTCGCGCTATTGGATGGACTTGGCGACTGCCCAGCGCGTGCTAGGGAACATCAAGCAGCAACAGCAGGCACTGGAGCAGGCTGTTCGCATCGATCCAAAGACTCCGCAAATAGCATGGGAAGCCGGCAACTTCTTTCTCGCGGATGGACAGACTGAGAAGGCCTTAGACAACTTCAAAATCGTCATTGAAAATGATCCCATTGCAGAAAGCGCTGCTTTAGACCTAAGCTGGCGCGCGACGCACGATGTGAACCTAGTTCTTAGTCACGCCATCCCACCGCATTTCAGGCCACACCTTGATCTCATTGCCGTGCTCGTGCAAAACCGGCAGCCAGATGCGGCCATGACTGTTTGGCGGGAGATGATGAGGTTGGATGGGACTTTCAATGTCCAATCCGCAATACCTTTTGTCCAATTCTTGATGGATCAGCATCATGTGGATGACGTCCAGGAAGTTTGGGCTGGTTTGTCGCGATTGTCAGCGTCACTCCGGCATTCACCGCCCGAGGGGAATCTCATCGTCAACGGCGATTTTGAGGAGGACATCATCCCCGGCGGCCTCAGTTGGAGGCTGAATTTGATTCCCGCAACTCTGACCGCAGAAGTTGATGATCGCGAATTTCACGTTCGATCCAACAGTTTGTTTTTGAATTTTAAGGGTAGCCCGTTTGCTGACTCTGGCATCTCGCAGTATGTTCCGGTAAAACCGAATTCGCGATATGAACTGCTGTTCGACGTGAAGTCTCAAGAGATCGAGTCTGCAAACGGTCCTCGACTTATTGTGGCGGACGCCTATACGGGCGTTCCCCTATCGTTGGGCGAGGAATGGCAAGGCACGCATGTTTGGACCGGCGACCACCTCACATTCACGACGGGACCAGATACCCGCCTTGTGCGAGTCCTCATCGGTCGGTCACCGGCATTCGGATTGATTCGCGGCAAGATGTGGATCGATTATGTTCGCATGTTCGAAATGTAGCGTTCGCCGAAAGTTCTGTTAAAAAGAAAATACTTTCCGATTGGAATAATCTCTTTGCGCACCACTCCTCAAACTGTCACGCTCGAAACCGAGTTCTCCCGGGAAGCGCGCCAGCCGGAATTCGAGTTGAGCGAAGTGTCAGATGCCCCGCTTCTATGGGGCTTGACCGCTCTGCTGCTCTTTGGACCACTTGCCTTTGGCGCAGTCGAGCCGTGGTCGATCTCCATTTTGCAAGCGGGCGCGGTGCTGCTCTTCTTATATTGGTGCCTACGCCAGTATTTTGCGCGTGAGCTCACAGTCCACGTAAACACCTTGTTCTTGCCGGCGGCGGCATTCGCAATTGTTGTCGTCGCTCAAATTGCGCTGCGCACAACAGTTTTTCAATACGGGTCCGTGGTAGAAGCGATGAACTACTTCTGCTACGCGATCCTAATGTTTTTGGCCGCCCAGGTTTTACGCTCGGAACGGCAGCTGAAGCTTTTTGCAGCGGCCTTGGCAACGTTTGGGTTTTTGATGGCATTGTTCGCCATCATTCAAAGCCTTACCTCCAACGGCCTGATCTACTGGTTCCGTCAGCCGCGGTTTACGAGTCCCATCTATGGCTCTTACGTGAACCGCAATCACTATGCCGGATTGATGGAAATGCTGATGCCTTTTGCTCTCGTGCTCTCCTTTTCCAGGCACTTCAATGACGCTCTTCGGCTTCTATTGGGATTTTCCGCTGTTGTAATGGGTGCCAGCATCGTCTTGTCTGGATCGCGCGGGGGTGCAACCGCCTTTCTTGCAGAGCTGGTTTTTCTCGCGCTCATCAGTTTCGTCATACAGAAAAGAAGCGGAGGCATGCTCTGGGGCATTCCGTTGTTCTTTTTCTTGCTGGTTGGGTTTCTGTTCTGGATCGACATAGGGTCATTCCTTCACCGATGGACCTCTATCACTGAAGACCTTGAAACCGGACGCCCAGCCATCGCGCGCGATTGCCTGCGAATGTTTTGGAATCGCCCATTTCTGGGCTGGGGCCTGGGGTCATTCCCTACTATCTATCCCCAATTTCGCAGCTTTTATACTGATTACTTCATCAACCAGGCGCATAACGATTTCTTGCAGGTCCTGGTCGAAACCGGCATCGCTGGTGCCTTGTCCATGCTTTGGTTTGTAGTCGCCATTTACAAGATTTCGCTCCAGCGCCTGCGGGATTCCCGGTCGGACATTCGCCAGGCCGTGAGACTAGCCGCGCTGACCGGGTGCACCGGCATCCTTATACACAGCATTGTCGACTTTAATCTTCATATCCCTGCGAATGCCGTCTTGTTTTATGTTCTTTGCATAGTGGCCGCCAGTCCTCGCCGGCTCCATGGCAATTAAGCTGCACTGCATTTCAAGGGATTACAGGTAAAATAGTTCAACTCTCAAACACAGGATTAAATAATGTCCACAAAAGAAGTTTCACAGCCCGCTCTCAGCGACCAACTTAAGACCCGCCTCGAAAACCGCACCGCCAAGATCGGGATCATGGGACTAGGATACGTCGGCCTTCCTCTTGCTCTGCTCTTCACCGAAGAAAAATTCCCGGTGACTGGCTTCGACGTCGATAAAAAGAAAGTCGACACTTTGAATACCGGCGGTTCATACATCTACCGCATTCCTACCACCGAGATTCAGCAGGCCCGCGGCAAGGGATTCGCCGCCACTGCCGATGCTTCGAAGATCTCCGAAATGGATGCCATCATTATTTGCGTCCCCACTCCTCTGAATGAATACCGAGAACCGGATCTCACATATATCCGCGATACCGCCGCCATGATCGCCCCCAATCTTCGCGCCGGGCAATTGGTCGTTTTGGAGAGTACGACGTATCCGGGAACAACTGAAGAAGTGATGATTCCCATTCTTGAAAAGGGCAACAAATTCGGACTGAAAGCCGCAACCACCCACTCCGCCGGCATCCCGGACAAGACCTTCTTCGTGGCCTTCTCTCCCGAGCGCGAAGATCCGGGCAATGACACTGTCGCCCGTTGTGACATACCTAAGGTGGTCGGTGGTGCTGACCCCGTGGCCTCTGACCTTGCTGGCATCATGTATAACTCCATCTTCCGCAAGATCGTGCGCGTATCCACACCCGCCGCCGCGGAGATGACCAAGTTGCTGGAGAACATCTATCGCTGCGTTAACATTGCATTGGTTAACGAATTAAAACTTCTCAGCCTGCGGATGGGCATCAACATCTGGGAAGTGATTGACGCCGCTGCCACCAAACCGTTTGGATTTCATCCGTTTTATCCCGGGCCGGGCTTGGGCGGGCACTGCATCCCTGTCGATCCCTATTACCTTTCCTGGAAAGCCAAGGAATGGGATTTCCAGACTCGGTTTATCGAGCTCGCCGGCGAAGTCAATTCCAACATGCCTTATCACGTCGTCAGTTCCATCGGCGGTGCGCTGAACAAACACAAGAAGGCCGTGAACGGATCCAAGGTCCTGGTTCTCGGCCTGGCTTACAAGAAGGACATTGACGACCTGCGTGAATCGCCCTCGCTCACCATCATCGAGCTGCTGCAACGTGAAGGCGCCCAGGTCAGCTATAACGATCCTTACTTCCCCACCGTCGGTAAGGGCCGCAAGTATGATCTGCAGATGACTTGCACGCCTCTGGATAACATTAAGGAGTTCGACTGCGTGGTGATCGTCACCAATCACTCGGATTACGACTACCAGAAGATTGTGAAGGAATCGCAGCTCGTGGTGGATACTCGCAATGCCACAGGCAACATCAAGTCAGACAAGATTGTGCACTGCTAATCGTTGAGGTATGCAGAAGAGCAAAAAAGGGTGCCGCAAGGCACCCTTTTTCGTTTCGCTCCAATGTTTCAACGCACCAGATACACCCAAGCGCTCAGGACGCCCGTATAGATGGTCGCAACAGCAACTGCTTGCCTCCAGTAGCGAAGACTGACATACCAGCGGATCTTGGCTTTCAAACTCCATTTGGTTCTCGGCAACAACTCAAAAGCAGAATGAGCCGGAGAAGCATCTGTCGGATCGGATATTAGGAGGGTGGTCGGTAAGTCAAGATCAAGAACCTCTTGAACATTGCGCATCCGTATTGCCTCTCAATTCGTCTGCAGTGTGAACATGCACGAACGATGCCAGAATTGAGGCAGTCTGCGGAAATCGAAATGACTTAGGTCTCCCGCGTGATTGATTGCCGCTCAGCAAGGCTTTGCTGCTGCAAACACGGCACTTGCGCTTCGCCAATCACCATTCGAGCGTCAAGGCTGGCGAGAAATAAATTTCTATTGTTTATCAGCGCCCTATTTCAAGACGTGAAAGCTGCGCTCATTCCCGAACTGGATTTTTCGGGAAACCGAAATGGGAAAACACGATTGACCAAAAATAAAAGGGGAGCCGTTAGAGGCTCCCCTTAAGAGTTCGTTGATCTCGATCTACGGGCCGGCGGGGCTGACCGCTTTTTGCGATACGGCAACAAGTCCCGCTATCGCCACCGCCACCACAGCGCCTGCTCCGGCAATGAGGCCGCCTTTGGTATTCGAGTCAGGTGACTTGGGCAACTTCTGGGAATTGTCGGACGAGGCTGAAGTCGAGTTCGTGTCCGCAGTGTTTTGCGTATCACGGCCTTTCTCATTCAGGTCGATGTCAACCGACTTGCCCGCAGCCAAACCGAAGCTGCTGGTCCCATTTACGATCGAAAGATTTCCTTCTAACGCAGCCACGTTCAACGTGTGCCCGTTCTGTTGAAGCTTGAATTTCGCTGCAGTCTGGGTTGGGGTGATCGTCACCCCATGGAACTTTGCCGCCATTCCTTGTGACGTCTGCAATACTGCTCCGCCCGAGGCAAAGCTCACACCTTGTCCGTTAAAGACAAGACTTGAGTTTTGCCCAACCAGAACAGAGGAACCGTTCATCGTCAGATTGGCCACGGCATTCGGTGCAGTTTCGATGAGATCCCCGCTGAATACCGTAGTGGTTGGCATCACGGCATTTCCATTTACGCTTACTCTGCCACTGCCATAGAGGGTTGCAGCCGAAGCGCTCGCCATGGCGTCGCCACAGGCCAACGCAAAAACCACAAACATAACCAGAAGTTGGCTCAACCGCTTGTTCATTCAATCCCTCGCAAATGCTATCTTGCGATGCTTCTATTCTGCCCTGCTTTTGGCGTCGAAGCAAGATTGAAAAGACAAGTGTTACCAAAGTTTTCAACAAGTACCGACCAAAACTTCCCGGTCGGTATTTGCAACCGTGGACGGCTTGGTTAGATGGAACTCATGTTGGCCAGGAACTCGCCATTTGACCGCGTCTTGCCCAGCTTATCGATAAGCAGTTCCATCGCTTCCACCGGCGACAACGGGTTCAGCACCTTCCGCAATACCCATATTCTCGCCAGGTCCTCCTTGAGGATGAGGAGCTCTTCTTTTCGCGTACCCGAGCGTTGAATGTCGATCGCCGGAAACACGCGCTTATCCACCAGCTTGCGGTCGAGGATGATTTCCATGTTGCCGGTGCCCTTGAATTCTTCAAAGATCACGTCATCCATGCGCGAGCCCGTCTCCACCAGCGCGGTGGCGATGATCGTCAGCGATCCGCCTTCCTCGATATTCCTGGCTGCGCCGAAGAAGCGCTTAGGACGTTGCAACGCATTCGAGTCCACACCGCCGGAGAGCACTTTGCCCGAAGGCGGCACAATCGTGTTGTAGGCGCGTGCCAGTCGCGTGATCGAATCCAGCAGGATGACTACATCGCGTTTGTGTTCGACCAGGCGCTTCGCCTTCTCAATCACCATCTCGGCAACCTGCACGTGGCGCGCAGCAGGCTCATCGAACGTCGATGAGATCACTTCGCCTTTCACCGAACGCTGCATGTCCGTGACTTCTTCCGGACGCTCATCGATCAGCAGCACGATCAGCACCACTTCCGGATGATTGGTAGTGATCGAGTTTGCGATGTTCTGCAACAACATCGTCTTGCCGGTGCGTGGGGGAGCGACGATCAATCCGCGCTGCCCTTTGCCCACCGGTGTGAGCAGGTCCATCACACGCGCGCTGATGTTCTCTCGAACCGACTCCTGCTTGATCCGCTCCTGCGGATACAGCGGCGTCAAGTTGTCGAACAGGATCTTGTTTCGCGCCTCGTCGGGCGACTCGAAGTTCACCGCCTCGATCTTCACCAGCGCAAAGTATTTTTCGCCTTCATGCGGCGGACGTACTTGTCCGCTGACCGTGTCACCGGTCTTCAAGTCGAACTTGCGGATCTGCGACGGCGAGACGTAGATGTCGTCCGGGCCGGGCAGATAGTTGTAATCCGGCGAACGCAGGAATCCATAGCCATCGGGCAGGATTTCCAGCACTCCTTCCGCGAAG
This sequence comes from Acidobacteriaceae bacterium, assembly GCA_025462925.1. Lineage (GTDB taxonomy): Bacteria > Acidobacteriota > Terriglobia > Terriglobales > Acidobacteriaceae > JAICLA01. The sequence continues at coordinate 2,540 of JAOAPL010000141.1, read as the reverse complement.
ATATGTCCTTCTTTTTCGCTCTGCGCTTGCAGGATCTTAAAGATGAGGTCCTGCTTTCGGAGTCCGCTGGCGCCAGGGAGGTCCAGCGTGCGAGCAATTTTGGTTAGCTCCGTAATGTTCTTTTCTTTCAGTTCCGCTATCGTCAATTTGTCACCTACGGGATTTTGTTTTTCTTAAGGAGAGGATGCGCCGATTCAACAACTAAGGGCGGGATGTTCGCCGCGCGGGCGCGCGGCGAACTTGATCTACATTATGCAGCTTTACGCTGGGACTCTGCAACTGGCTCTGCCAAAGCCATTACTCGCTCTGCTGCTCGCGCATCCGCAAACTGCTTCAGCACCTGGTTCATCGTGTCCTGAACGCGGGTCGCGGGGCGATGGAACTTACGCGTTGCCTTCGATACTAATTGGCAAAGCATGTAACGATTTTCAACCGGGTTCAAAGCCCCGTAAATAAGATTAGAACGCATATGATTTTTACCTGCCCTTCATTTGGAATTTTCCACGACGCAGTCGAACAAAGACGTAGTACAAACCAATTCGTTAGACTGAATATGGGTGAAAAAGTACTGTTGATTTCTGGGGCCTGTGTTGACTTAGTACTTGATGCTTTGTCAGGCGCTTAGGTTGCAATTCCTTGAATGTATTCCTTGGGAGCTAGACCCGGTGGGAACTTACATCAGCCAGAAGACGCAAAAACCAATTCCAGACCGACTAAGGTAACCGCCCTGAACCCTAAGGTCAAGGAAAAACGACGACCCCTACCATCACTCTGGCCATCCCTGCCTAAGTGCCTCGATTTCAGCAACTTGCAATCCCGGACAACTCCGCCCCGGAATTCACCTTCCCACCATAGAACACCGGAGGGGTGCTTATGTTGTGGACCATTTTTGTGATTCTTCTCGTGCTATGGCTCCTCGGAGTCGTTAGCAGCTATACCCTAGGCGGCTTCATCCACATATTGCTGGTGCTGGCTGTAGTCGCGCTCATTTTTCAATTGCTCACCGGCCGCAGAGCGGTCTGAACATCACAATCAGGAGGACAACCATGGACAAGGACAGAATCAAGGGCAAGGCTCAGGACATCAAGGGTCGGGCCAAACGACAAGTGGGTGAGTGGACAGGAGACGAAGAACTCCAAGCCGAAGGCACTGCCGAACAGGCTGGCGGCAAGGTCCAGAATATTGCAGGCAAGGTCAAAGATGCAGTCCGCAATGTAAAGGACGACATCAAGCGCAGCACTCGCGGCTCAAAACCAAAACGAGCCGCTTAAAGCCATATTCATAATGAATCAGGGCGGCCTTCAGGTCGCCTTTTTCTTTTGGTCCAGAATCAGATTTCCGGACCTATCCACGGAATAATTCCAATTCGGCGGCACGACAGTCGTTGCGCTGTATTCGGTCACAATCGCCGGCCCCGCAAACTTTTTTCCCACCGCCAACGAACTCCTGTCCACGATCCTCGCGCGCTTCGCCTTGCCCGCAAACGTAACGCTCACGGAACTCTCCACCGACGCTGCACGGTGCTTGCCCGCATCCGCAGCCATCTTCGGCGCCACCGTCTTGATCCACGCTCGCAGACGCACGGTCACGATCTCCACCGGACTCCCCGCACGGCTGTACCCGTACATTCGCTGATGTTCTTTATGAAACGCCTCCAGCGGCCTTGCGCCATGCAGAACGGAAATCTCAAAGCCCTGTCCCCGATATCGCATCTCCGACCGCGCTTCAAACTGCACTTTGCCTGGCCAGCGCTCCGCCTTGAAATCTTGCAGCGCCTTCGCCTTCAGCTTTTTGAATTCCCCCTCAAGCCTCGCCATCGGCAACGACTTCTCAGCGTCCAGCAACACCGTTCGCGAGTAGTCCTTCACGATGTCGCTCATCAAGATCCCAACCGCCGACAATGCCCCGGGCATCGCCGGAACGATCACCCTCGGAATCTCCAGCGTGGAAGCGAGTTCGCATGCGTGCATCGCGCCGGCGCCACCAAAGGCGACCAGGCTGAAGTCACGCGTATCGAATCCCTTCTCGACTGACACCACACGGATCGCTTTTTCCATGTTGGCGTTCACCACGCGGATGACTCCCTCCGCAAATTGCATCAGTGAAAGCTTCTGCCCGCTCTGGCGCAGCCATTCCGTTGTGAGTTTCCGCGTCCGCTCAGTGTCCAGTTCAAATTCGCCGCCCAAAAATTTGCTTGTTGGCAGCCGTCCCAGAAGCAGATTCGCATCCGTCACCGTGGGCGACAAGCCGCGTCCATAGCAGATCGGCCCGGGATCAGCACCCGCCGATTCCGGCCCCACACGCAACGAACCTCCAGCATCGAAGCGCGCCAGCGATCCTCCGCCCGCACCCACAGTGTGGATATTAAGCATCGGCACGCGCACTGGAAGCCCCGCCACTTCGGCCTCATTCGTCGTCGTCGGAGTCCCGTCCACCAGGCAGACATCCGTCGAAGTCCCACCCATATCGAAGCCAATAATTTTGTCGTATCCGCTGCGCCGCGACATCGCCGCCGCGCCCACCACGCCACCCGCAGGCCC
>JAOAPL010000122.1 GCA_025462925.1 Acidobacteriaceae bacterium | reverse complement strand
GCAACATGGGCTCCGACAAGCGTCTCGCATGGACCGTCATGGGCGATCACGTCAATCTCGCCTCCCGATTGGAAGGCCAGACCAAGGATTATTCCATTCGCGTCATCGTCGGTGAAGGCACCTATCTACAAGCGAAAGACCATTATGTCTTCCGCGATCTCGACAAGATCCGCGTGAAGGGAAAGCTGAAGCCGGTGAACATCTACGAGCTCCTGGCCTTCGGCAAAGACGCGGCCAGTTATTCCGAATTGCTATCGAGATGGAACGGGGCTGCGGCGCTCTATCGGCAGGGAAGATGGAATGAAGCCATTGAGGCATTTGAAGCGCTGCTTCACAAATATCCGGATGATGGTCCAGCACACACGTTCTTGAAGCGTTGCCACGAAAAGATCGAAGAGGGCGCGCCCGAGGCAGAGTGGGACGCAGTTTGGATAGCAAAAACGAAGTAGGCGCAGTAACACGAGGGGCTGCGCTGCGACGAGAAATGCGTCTCCCGGTAGTTCAAGGCACCTTGGTAATACAAAAGTAACCAAGGTCAGGTGTGAGAATTAAGGTTATCCCCTGAGAATTTGAAGCAAGTATTGCCGTTGGCGTGCGTCGCCATAGAGCGGAGTCGCAAATTTGCAGACTCAAAGACGCGCAACGGAAGCAGCAAAAACTGTTGCCTATTGGAAATCGGTTCCCGGCAGCAGTTTCCCTGAATTCAGAAGTTTTTGTTGCAGAGGACGAGAAAAAATGAGAAGTCAGCGTTTGCTGTGTTTGAGCGTAGTTGTTGTGCTTTTGGTGTGCTTGATCGCGCCGGTGTCTTCATTGGCGCAAACCAAACCGCCTTCCGGCGCCAAAGCCGGCAGCATTACTGCTCTGCTTCCGGTCGCCACTATTGATCGCGGCACGGGAAGAACCAAGACCACAGTCGAAGCCAAAAAGGGCGATGACATCATCTGGAATGATCTCATCAAGACGCAAAAGGGTGGTCGCGCCCGCATCACGTTGACGGATACATCCGTGCTCTCGTTGGGTTCGCAGGCGGAATTACGCGTTCTCAAGCACGATTCCCGTACACAACAGACCGCATTGCAATTGGCTTATGGACGCGTCCGCGCGGAAGTCGCTTCGGTCACCAGGGACGGCGGTAAATTCGAATTGCGCACGCCCACTGCCGTCGCCGGTGTCATCGGCACGGACTTCGGTACTGACTCCTCGATACCCGGCGTCACCACGTTTCTTTGCATTGCAGGCATCGTCACCGTCGGCAACGTCGATGCGAAGATCCCGGGAACAGTTCCATGTCCGGCTGGTAGCACCACTTCAGTAGCGACAGGATTGCCGCCGACCCCGCCCAAGCCCGCGACGCAAGAACAGATCCAAAAGCTCATTCAAGATACTTCGGCCGCAGTGATCAGTTCGATCTCGCCACCTTCCGCATTCCAGGGAAAGACTCTGGCGGCTACCGTGAGTGGCACCAAGATGACTGGCATCACTGAAGTCACCATCAGCGGTTCTGGTGTGACCGTCACCATGTCGAAGCCCTCGACTGAAACAGGTTTGGAACTCAGCGTCCAGATCGCAGCCGATGCCGTCGCTGGGCCGCGCACTATCAATTTCACTAAGAGCAACGGACAATCAGCCAGCTCGATCTTCACTGTACTGGCTCCGCCTAAAGAGGGCGCGACCGTGGATATTGCCGCGCTCCAGAAGGCGTATCTCGACATCATCGAACAAGAAAGACTCTCAGAGATTGCCGGACTCAATGCGATTGGTGTTGGCATCCAGCAATCAGCTGGGGAAGCTCTGGCATTGCTCATCGATCAGAACAAGAAGAGTCCCAACCCTGTCGATCAAGACAAAATAGAGCAGAACATGGGCCAGGATGTTGCGCCCTTACTCAGCGCAATGGATCTTGCTGGCAAGAAGGTGAATGAAGACGCCGCGAACGCGGCTAAGGATTTTGTCACCCGCACTACCAAGCAACCGCCTCTCACCCCAGCAGCGATTACCGAAATCTTCGACAAAGCCAATGCGGCGCTACTCGACAGGTTCAAGCTGACCCATGACGCTCTGGGCAAGTTAGCTTTATCTACAAACGCCAAATTTGTGGGAACGCCGGATTGGCTGAAGTCACTTCAGGCCGACGCCCTCACGCAGAAGATAGCGCCAAAGACTGACTCCGATGAACGCTCTTACGATCAGGGCCTCATGGCCGGATTCGATGCTTCGCGTTCGAAAGGGTCCGGCAACTCTTCTATCGCAGGATTCAGTTGGGTGTTATGCGACCCCAGCTACAAGCCGCAAGTCGTGGGCGTTCCGCTGCCGTCTAATGACAGCAAATGTCATCCACTGGCGGGTTATGCAGCCAACTCTCCGGACTTCCGCTTTCAAACCTGTCAATTGGCGCCGCAGGATTACATCGCTCGTTTGACCGTGATTGATGACAAGCAAAAAACGGCGGTTATGGATGTTCGTCTCCGGGTGCTGAAGGGTGACTACGAAGACCCCGCCACGCGCCTGCAAAGTGCGGCCGCGGCCTATCAGACATTGCAGTCGGAAAGGTTCATGTCGTTCTTTGACACCAGCTTTGCCAACTACGGCACGCTTTCAGAAACAATCCGCCGCACGTTTGAAGGCTTGGCGTCCATGACTCTCAACCTGCGCGTTTCGCAGGCCAGTATCAATTGCAATGAGGCCACGGTACGCGCTGACTGGCAGCAGAACTACACCTTCAAAACGGATGGCACTTGCGACAATCTGCCCGCCGGTACCGCCTGTCAGCGTGTTCTATTTACGCAGACCGAACAACTCACCACGCGCATGATTCGTGTGGCCGATCCTTCCGGTTCGCGCATTTTGGGCTGGAACATCGTCGATTTCCAGGGTGACAACGGTACAGTGCAGGGAACACCTCCCGGACCGCGCACTGTTGATACAGCATTGCCGGATCTGCAAGTACAGGGATTAACCTCATCTACCGGGGGAGTTGCTCCCGGTATCAATACGTTTTCGGCCAGCGTTCAGAACGTCGGATCGGGCCCGCTTAGCGCGCCTGCCAAGATCCGCTTTGCGGCTCTTGCCCCGGACAACACTGAACTCGCCTTCGATGTGGAAGATGTGCCGATTCCGCTTGGCGTCGGACAGAGCATTAATGTCCTCGGCAAGTTGGACATTCCCAATATTGCAAACGCGAACAAAGTCCGCATCGTCGCCAACGTCAATCCAAGCTGTACCGTGGCTGAATCGAAATGTGACGGCAACAATATTCAACAACTCGACTTCTTCTTCGGGTCCATTGACCTCAAAGTTTCGAACATCGTTACCGTGGGAACACTGATCGGCACATTGCCCGGCGCCGTCACCGTGGACGTCACCAATATCGGAAGCCGCTCTTCCGTAGCTTCCGCAGCAAACCTGAAGCTGACTCTCACATCGTTGGGCTTAACGTCGGATGGTGTCGCCGTGCCCTCCATCGCTCCCGGAGCCACGGTCACTCTCACCGTTCCCTTCGCTCATTTAGGAATCAATGCAGTTCCGAACGCAGCAGGGACGCAGGCGATCACCGTTGGGTTGACGCCGGCATCTTTGTTTGACTTGAACCCGGCAAACGATTTCGCTACCGGATCCGTGGCCATCACTGGGGCGAAGGTTGATCTCCAACTTTCAAGCTTGGCCTTCAGCGCAGGCACGCCGATAAATCCACCTTTCCTTTCCGGTCAGAGCCACATCGTGAGTTTCAGCGTGAAAAACATCGGCAATGTGCCGTCTGCGGCAATTGACAGTTACGGTTGCAAGCTAGCCTCGACCACTCTTGGCACCGCTAATTTCACGCCTCTGACTCTTCCGTCAGTTGGCGCGGGCCAGACTGTCGCTGGGGTGACCTTCACATTTATTGTTCCGATTAATCTCAGTGGCGCCGATACTCTCACCTGCACTGTCTCTCAGGACCCGTTCGAAACGGTTTCCACCCTCGCCGATAACCAAGGCAGTTTGGCAACGCAGGTAAATCCGAATATCGATCTCCAGATCGTAAACGTCCCCGTGCCGAATTCTGCCGATCAGATGGGAGCACTCAGCAGCGTCAGCTTCGGTGTCCAGAATATTGGGCTCGATACGGCTCCAGGAGGTTTCAACGTCGTACTTACCATCAATGGCAATCTGGTGACTCAAACCGGGGTCGGTCCCGTTGCTGGCGGCGCAACGCTTCCCATGACTCTGAATTACATTGTTCCGCAGATTGGACCGGCGCCGCAGGACATTTCTGTTCCTGCCAGCCTTCAGGTCAATACCAACGCCGTAGTCACGGAAACAAACACGGCCAACAATACCGTGAGCCGCACATTGCGCCTCGTCGATTTCACACTGGCCCCCATTACCACGAGCCCTATTTTTGCGGTCTCCGGACGCAGCTTCAACGCCACTGTGACCAGTGTGTTGCCAACCACTTATCCGCTGCCGCTTAACGTTACATACATCGGCGCTCCGGCTGGGCTGACGAATGCCGGCTCGCAATCGGGGAACATCCTCGGCGTTCAACTGGGAAGCAACAGCATCACCGGCGCGCCCAACACTTATCTGATCACCCCGGCGGCAACCGTACAGGGTGTTTCGCACACAGCGAGTTCACCGATCAACTTGCAATTGCTGCCGGACCTGAATCCTTCCGTGGTCGCGGGCTTTGCTCTGAGCGCAGGTGGAGTCCCGCAATCGTTTCAAGTTGCGATCACTGGTGGTGTCACTCCCGTCACCCTGAATCTCGCGCTGCCGACCGGCGTCACTATCGCCGCCGGAAGCCCCACGCCGACGAATTCAATTACAGCGAATTCTCCGAGCACGGTGACATGGAACCTGCAATCTGATCTCACCGCGGCCATCGGCGGCGCTCTCACCAACATCGTCGTAACTGTCACCGACCCAGGCATCGGCGCCAATAACGTCAACGCTGGGAACAAAGTGATCGCCCCTCCGTATGCAAATGGTGGGTTCGACAACTACATCATTACTGGCGCGGGCATGATTTCCCCGCACACCGCCGCCGGCACCGGTACCGATTCATTTCAGGCCAACGAAACCGTCAACTTCGGCGTGAAGGTTAAGAACATCGGAAACCTGGGCCAGACAGGCAGCCTCGACGTGCAGATCACGTGCTCTGTTTTCTGCGGAACCCCGATAATAACCATTCCAGCTCCCGCACCCGGAGTCACTTCAACGGCGAACCTCCTCGTGCCAATAGCGGCTAGCCCCGGCTCGTACACTGCCACGCTCGCCATCGTCCCTGGTTCAGCGCCGCCGCAAAGCAGCACTGCCGATGACAGCTTCGCGTTTCCCTATGATGTCTTCGATTTCTCAGTCAGCAACCAGGCGACTTTTTTGCCTCTGCAGAACGTTCCGTTGAACGGCCCCGCTAATTACGGCATCTCTGTCAGCGAATTCGGCCCCGCTGCTTCGATCCCGATCGCCTTGCCGCTGGCTGTCACTTCTGGCGGAAGCACAAATACAACTGCACCGAGCATTGTTCAGGGAGGCCTGTCCTACAGCATCGCTATGTCCAATAATGGCGGTGTGGTCTCCGGCACCTTGGACACGGTCACGGCTACCGTCACGCGCACCGGATTCCCGGGAAACACCAGGACAACATCTCAGTCCATCAAGTACTACACCGCTTCGCTGGACAACATCACCAGTGGCGGTCTTGGAGATTCTTCAGCGTCTCATCAACTCTTGGTCCTCGGTGGCAGCACAGTCAGTTTGAACTTCCATCTCACCGGGGATTTTGACGCGACTACTCCTGGCACCCTCGCGGTGAATACGAGCAATGGCATCACCACGCTAGTAAATTCGTTTTCCGGTACGCCGGGCAACAGCTTTAGCATCGATTTCACTCCTTCAGTAGGCACCACCGCTAACGGCACAGAGACCGTGATCGATCTGGTCTATACCGTGCCGAACACCAATCCGGTGCAACAGATCGTGAAGCATGTTTTCTTCCTGGCGGTGAATCCGCCGGACTTGTCGATTTCGATGATTCCTGCGGGAATCTCCACCGGCCGAGACTTTAGCAGCACCGCTAATCCTTGGATCGCCGGAGAGGGCATTGAATTCAATGTGACCGTCTCCAATATCGGTGCTGGACCTAGTTCGCCGAATCTTGCCGTCAAGCTTTCCTTGACCACCGGTCTGCTTAGCCAAACCACGATTCCATCCATCCCAGGCCATGGCTCTTATACGTTCCTGGTCCATGTACGCGCCCCTGATAATGTGGGAACAGCCAGTGGAAATAGCATTTCCCTCGCAGTTGACAATGATCCACTCGAACTGCTTTCCACGTTGGGGAACAACTTTACAGGCGTTTCGATTGCCACCTCAGACTGGGGCCTGGCCTTGGTCGGAGCACCCAGCGGTGACAAGAATAATCCCATCGTCATCCCGGCAAGCACAGCTGGGGGCACAATAGTCCAAGCTGTAACGCCTTCGGGCGGACTTATTGTGACTCCCATTACCGTGGTGATCGCCGGCGTTTCCAGTACCATCTCGGCTACAGCGCCCGCGGGAACTTTGACGCCACCAGTTCTCGCCCCGGGTCCGCCGCAAGGAACCGTGTCATTTTCCACCGGTGTTTCGTCTGGTCCTGGTGAATACGCAGTGCAACTCGTGGGTCGGGTGAGCGATGGTGGTGTGACTTCAGAACGTTCTACAACGGTGCACATCAATGTCGCCGGCACAATCACGCCAGTCATAATCACCTCCAGCATCAGCAACGCGTTGCCCACGAATCCGCCGTCCTCCTGCTCTGGTGGCTGTATTGTTCGCCAGATCAACGGTTACCTCGTCGACTCTCTTGATCTCACCGCCACCGGCGGAACCGGAACAGTGGACCTGATTTTCACTGATGACAATCCTATTGTCAGCAACGTCAGCGTTCCCTCCGGCTCACCCGGACCGCAATATTTGAACGCGGTAGCTTACAACTCTCCTCGACCGATTAACTTTGCTCCGCTCGACAACAATGGTGCTGTGACGCCCGGTCCTGCCAACGTCATAGTCAGTGCCGTGGCTGCGACTACAGCTGCTCGCGGCGGGCCGATTCAGGAAAAGGTGGGAACTCAGCAGACCACTTTATATTTCAATATCGGCGACTTGCTGGTAAGCCCCAGTTCCGCTTGCAGCATCCAGATTCCGCCCAATGGCGGCACCGCACACGTGGTCATGAGCTTCCTTCCCCTCAGCGGATTCAATCAACCCACGCTTACCTACAACTGGACAAGTTTTGGCGGCGCTTTGGTCTCGCTCGCGAGCAGTTCCGGGACAGCCACCTTCTTGAATCCGGGATATTCCACAGCAACATTTGATTTCACGAACCACGAAGCGGCTGGCATCAGCTCGACCGTAACTTTCAATCTCGACGTCACCATTCAAAGCACGAACGGTTCGCAGGCGACGAAGCACTTTGCCATCCCTGTGTCTTTGTCATCGACGCCCTGTGTCTTACCTGCGGCCCACCGTGAAGGAACGGTTGCATCGAGCGGCTTTGCCTCTAGCGCAGGATATTGGACTCGCGGCAGCGGCGGCGGCGCGGCATCGTCCTCAATTCGTCGCGATAGGACCAGTACCGCTTCCACATTGCCTGACCTGCAGATCAAGTCCACTGATGTTTCCATCTCGCCGTCCGTGCCCAAGACCGGCGATAAGATCGATGTCCGCTTCAAGGTCACTAATGCTGGAGGGGGAATCGCCAAGCAAGTTCCCATCGCGCTCCAGGTAAACGGCACCACTGTAGCCAGCGATAAATATGATCTCAACGCCGGCGCGAGCACGCTGGGCGCCTTGCAATGGGTGGCGAAGGTGCCAGATCCGAACATTCAGACTGATCGTCCGGGACGTGGATCACGTGGTGGCGGTTCTTCCGACGTGACGCCTCCTGCGCCACCGAGTGCCTCGCACTTCGATGCCAAACTGGTCATCGATCCTGCGGTCACGGTGCCTCAGGCATCGCAAACATTCAAGGCCGTCCAACTCAGCAAGATGATGTTGCGCGGCGGTCCGGCTGAACCCACCACCGTGATCCCGATGGACCGCGTCTTCCTTGAGGTCGGAACAATATGCGTAGGCTTCCGGCTCACGTCGGGCTCCGGTTCGGAGTGTGAGACCGGCGCGGATGTTGACCTTTCGATCGTGGATTTTGCTTCAGCGCGTTTTGAACTCATCGCGCAACTGGGCATCGCGGATCTCGGTCCTGTAACTGCTGGTGCCGCCAATCTTGCCGGGGTGCAATTTGGTTCCAGGGCGAGCCTGATCGTCGGTCACACTTACGCTGTACAGCTTTCCGGCAACAAGGTTGGGTTGATGACCATAGTCCGGCAGTTGACTCCCATGCAGCTTGCGGCAGAAGCTCAGAGGCGCTTCGGACGTGGCGCAATACGCATCGTCAGCCGGTTGGGCGGAAGCACTGGCGCAGTGGTGCCGGGAGACGTTTCGGGTTCCACCACCCGTGGCACCTCCGATGCTCTCACTTACTTTGAGCTGGCATTTACAGCCCAGCAGTAATAAAACTATTGGCGCAGTCCCGGCGCATACTCTTTGCGCGTCGAGACTGCAAATGATCCGTAACGAGGTCCTATGCGTAAGTCGTTTGCCGCTGTCCTTATTGCTCTTCTCATGACATTTGCGATCGCGCTTTCACCGCTGGCAGTAAGAGCTCAGGACAGTTCTTCGTCCTCTACGAAAGACCAGAAAGACAAAGCAGCCGACGACAAAGCGAAAGCCGACGCCCAGGCGCAGGACAAAAAGGAAAAGAAAAAGAAGAAGAAGGGCGGCGGCCAGGATGTTCTCGACACCTCCGCTGTTTTCAACGAGCGCGTCGCCAATGATGTCCTCGGCCAGATCCGCGACGGCCTTGAAGGGCACAGCCGCCGCTTGATGCTCTCCGCCTTCGATTCCGACAAGATGGACGGCTATCTTTCCTTTGAAGACCAGATTGATGCCTTTTTCAATCGATATGAGGGATTCCGCGTTCACTTCCGAATCGCCAATGTCACCATCGAAGGCCCCAAGGGAGTCGTACTCGTCGACGCCGAACTGGAAGAGATTCCCGCGACCGGCGGTTCTCCGCAGCGCAAGCGCACGCAACTCCGTTTCGAATTGGAAATGGGACGCAAAGGCTGGCGCGTGGTGGATTTCCGCGATCGGGGCTTCTTCTCCTAATAGCTCTGGTTGACCGATAGCTGACAGCCGAAAGCCGACAGCTTGTATGTCCCGCGAATATCCAGATCGCCCTATCGTCGGTGTCGGCGCAGTCATCCTCGATGGCCGACGCGTCGTCCTTGTGCGCCGCGGCACCGAACCCCTCAAAGGCGAATGGTCGTTGCCCGGCGGCGGTTTGGAATTGGGGGAGACGCTCAGGCAAGGCGTCGCTCGCGAAGTCGTGGAAGAGACTGGACTGCAAGTTGAAGTCCTCGATGTCGCAGGAGTCTTTGACCGTATTCTCCCGGACTCCAATGGAAGACCGCAGTTCCATTACGTGCTCATTGATTACGTCTGTCGTGTGCAGGGTGGGGAACTGCGCGCAGCGGGCGACGTTACAGATGCCAGATGGGTCTCAGAAGATGAGTTAGTGGATTACCGATTGGCGGACAGCACGGAACGACTGATTCGCCAGGTTCTGGAGAAAAAGCAAACCCCTTAGCGCTTTTTAGCCGGTCCCTTCCCCGAAGCTTTCCATGTATATGCCGCCTCTTGCTTCAGTCCGATGTGGGCAAGCACGCGGCAGACAAACTGACGCGCCATCTCATCTGAATCGATCGGCTTGTTGTAGAAGGTTGGAATCACAGGAAAAATGGTTGCTCCGGCATCGGCGGCCAGTTGCATATTCCGCAAGTGGATCTTATTAAGCGGGGTCTCGCGCACGCACAGGACAAGTGTCCGCTGTTCCTTTAGGCAAACATCCGCTGCGCGTTCGATTAAGTGGATTGCCATTCCATTCGCGATTCGCGCTAGTGTGCCCATACTGCACGGCAACACGATCATCGCGTCTGTCGGATAAGATCCGCTGGCAATGCACGCGCCAATGTCATCATTGGATTGCTGCGATATTTTCGCTCCCGCCGATTTCCCGCCGAGCAAACGACCGACCAAGTCAGTGCGCCCCGCAATTTCCAACTCTTCCGCGAAGACCCGCAAGGCACCATCCGAGGCAATGAAGTTGACCGTCTCCACCCGGGCGTCCTGCTGTACCGCACGCAGCAACTCCCGCGTGAACACCGCTCCGCTGGCGCCAGTCGCAGCAATTGTCAGGTATTTCAATTCCGTCCGCACTTAAGACCTTGCTTTCCTCTGCGACTTTTGTGGTTTAAAAACACGCGCAAATATCTTGTCCACATTCCGCAACTGCCGCTTCAGGTCGAACGCACGCTCAATCTTCGATTTCGATACCCGCGATGTGATCTCTTTATCTTTCGACACAAGCTCCCGAAAGTTCAGACCCTCGCGCCACGCACGCATTGCGTTCCCTTGCACTAGGCGATAAGCATCTTCGCGCGACATGCCGGATTCGGTGAGGTCCAGTAGAAGCTGGCCGCTGAAGACCAAGCCTCCGGTGCTCTCCAGATTTTGGATCATGCGCTTGGGATAAACGAACATCGTCTCGATCAGGTTCGTCGTCTTCGTGAGCAGGTAATCGATCAGGATTGTGGAGTCCGGTAGGATCACGCGCTCCACCGACGAATGGGAGATATCGCGCTCGTGCCACAAGGCAACGTTCTCGAATGCCGCCTGCGCGTTGGCGCGGACCACGCGCGCCAATCCCGATATCTGCTCGCACGTGATCGGATTGCGTTTGTGCGGCATCGCGGAAGATCCCTTCTGCTTTTCGCTGAAGAATTCTTCCACCTCTCGCACTTCCGTCCTTTGCAGGTGACGGATCTCGGTGGCGATCTTGTCCAGCGTGCTTGCGATCACCGCCAGAGTGGCGACGTAATACGCGTGCCGGTCACGCTGGATCACCTGCGATGAGATCGCAGCAGGTTCCAACCCTAACCGCGCACAAATCTTTTCTTCGTGCTCCGGCTCCAAATGGCCGAATGTTCCCACCGCCCCGGAGAACTTGCCCACCCGCATCTCTTCCGCGGCTCGCTCAAATCTCTCCAGATTGCGGACGATTTCCGAATACCAGTTTGCCAGCTTCAGGCCGAAAGTGATCGGCTCGGCATGGATGCCGTGGGTGCGCCCGATCATTGGCGTGTCCTGGAATTCAATTGAGCGGCGTTTGAGCACATCGCGCAGCTTGCGGATATCGTCGGCGATGATTGCGGATGCCGCCTTGATCTGTAGCCCTTGCGCCGTGTCCACAACGTCGTTCGATGTCAGACCATAATGCAGCCATCGCGACGCCTCGGTGGAGTCCACCTTTTCCGCCACTGCGGTGGTGAAGGCGATCACGTCGTGCTTCACTTCTGCTTCAATCTCTTGAATGCGGCGCAGGTCGAAATCTGCCCGCTGTTTGAGCGTCTTGGCCGCCGACTTCGGCACTATGCCCGCCTCAGCCAGCGTCTCAGTGGCCGCCAGTTCCACGGCCAGCCACATCCGAT
>JAOAPL010000121.1 GCA_025462925.1 Acidobacteriaceae bacterium | reverse complement strand
TGCTTGTGCCACCGCGTTGCGATACTTCCGCCTGACTTTCCCAACATCGATATTCTTAAAATTGGGTAGTTTAACCTGCCGACTTAAATGCGATTCTTCAGCTGCGAAGATCGTACCGAAAAGATGTCTCGCCTCCGCTTCGGTAAGTGGGCTCTTTTCTCGCAGTCTGTCTTCGAGTGCGTTCCTCAACCGTCTCTTAAGCCTGCGCAACCATCCTCGAACCCAACCATAGCAGGACGCCTCCTGCCGTCTCGGCGGAAAGAACGTGTTTTTACGTTCGACGAAGTTGAGGAAGTCATCACCGTAGTCTTGGACTGTCGGGAAAGCGCGCGTTCCGAGTTCCGCCCTGTAACTCTTGATGATCGTTTCCCACGGGACACCGAGAAAATCGGCGCTCCCAAATAACATCACTGCAACAGGCTGGTATTTTGAAATAGCGAATAGCTTGTTTGTGCGGTAAATCTTGGGGCCTTCAGGTAACCTGAGCGTCACCGCACTGTCGGCTGCAAGTGCAATGGCATTTCGATTTAGGACCGCGACCTCTGCTGTCATCTTTTCGAGCGAATTATACGTGCACCCCGCCTTTCAGAACGCTTTTCGCGGCAAATGTTCCGAATTCGGAAATGGAGCGGTCAACACTTCGTTAACAATACTAGTTTGCGTCAGCGCTTTCCTGGGCGAGTGGCCCCGCTTCTTAACCACAAAAAACACCGTTTTCTGGGAGAAGCGGGATTGACAAAACTACTGCTCAAATCCAGCGAACAACGGTATATGCTTCTTCGCAACCTGCTATGGGCATTTACGTGGAAATCCCCATTCGCGCCACCATGGAAGATCTCTGGGAGAAGACTCAGAATCCGCAACTCCACCAGCGATGGGACCTGCGCTTTACTCAAATCGAATACCTTCCGCGGCAAGGTGAGGAGCCGCAGAGGTTCTTGTATCGCACGCGTATTGGCTTCGGACTGAAGATCGACGGCCAAGGGGAAAGCGTAGGCGAGCGCGATGGAGACAACGGCGCGCGTACTTCGAGTTTAAAGTTCTGGTCGGAAGATCCGAAGTCTTTAATCAAGACCGGCTCAGGTTATTGGAAGTATGTTCCCAATGAAAATGCCATTCGCTTTTTCACCTGGTACGACTACGAGACCCGCTTCGGCGTATTCGGCAGGCTGGCAGACACATGCGTGTTTCGTCCCCTGCTGGCATGGGCGACGGCCTGGAGTTTTGATCGGCTCCGGCTTTGGATCGAGAAGGGGACTTCGCCCGAAGCCTCCCGCGACCGCGCACTGGTATACGCCCTGTCGCGCGGAACCATGGCATTTATCTGGTTCTATCACGGTCTGGTTCCCAAGCTGCTTTACCATGACAAAATCGAACTCGACCTTCTCAGCAGAATTGCTCCGCCTGAAAGACTGCACGCAGCCACAACCCTGGCCGGATTGGTTGAGCTGCTTTTCGCTTGCGTATTACTGGTTCTGTGGCGGCGCAGCTGGCCGCTCTGGCTGACGCTCGTTCTGATGCTGGTCGGCATCCCAGTTGTCGCAATCAGTGCTCCCGCGTATCTCACAGCCGCCTTCAATCCGCTGACTTTGAACATCTCGATAGCAGCCCTGTCATCGATCGCCATAGTTGCCGGACGCGATCTGCCAACCGCCACACGCTGCCGCCGAAAACCAGAAGAAACTGCATGAGATCAATCTACGAGCAGGCGCTCGATGACAAGTTCAAACTGCTGCATCCTCGGATTCAGGAGCGCTTCGGATTCAGCAGCAAAGACCGGCGGGGATCAGTCGGCCATGGCGTGATGGACAAGGTTTGGCGCGGCAAGTTCTTCACGCTGCCCTTTCTTTATGTGGGTAGTTGGCGGCGAATCATGTTTCCCGAATACGGGGCCAATATTCCCTTCACAGTTAGGAACTATGCTTACCTTGACCCGTTCGGCCGAGAGACCGTCACATGGATTCGTAATTTCGAAACCCGCCATCCCCGCCGTTTCGATGCGTACATGATTTACAGCCCGCAGCGCGAATGCATTGTCGATTACCTCGGCACTCACGAGCATCTCGCGGTGGACATCCACTTGAGTGTCGATGATCGCGGTGGCTTGTGCCTGCGTTCAGGAGAGCAGCGTTTCTACGAGGGAGTAGTTGGCTTCAGGTTTCCGATGGCGTTCTCCGGTGTTGCCGACGTGTGCGAATGGTTTGATGACAGCGACCAGAACTTTCACATCGAGGTAAATGTTCATAACGATCTTTGGGGGCCGCTGTTCGGCTATAGCGGCTCGTTTACAACAGCGTGGGATCACATCAGCAACGGCCAGATCCCGGCGGACCTCGTTCCTGTGCGGTACGAGCGTAGAGAATGATAACCGCTGGCGACAGCGCCTAAAGGCGCGATCCAATTTTGATCGCGATACAAGACAAGCGCGGGCGAATCCCACTTCTCGCAAAGGCGGCGAGAAGCGGGGCACCCGGCAGGTCCGTGCCACACGAGCTGACAGGCTTCCCGTTTTGGGCACGCTTCCTCATTTTTGTTCGAATTTACTTGTTTCGGGCTTTTCCGAAAATTCCAATAGGGAGATAAGGCGGCGTTCGCGATTTTTGGATCGCGGTCGCTTTAGCTGTTCGGGAGACACAAGGTCCCTCCACGCACTGGAGGATTGGCGGTTTGCCATCCTCCAGCTTTGGTCGGGATGTCAGATGTTGAGGAGTAGGTGAGTGAGAAAGCGGAAGCCGAAAATTATCAAAGACAAGAAAGAGCGGGGGGAGTGGGCGGAGTCGGTGTTTACTGCGCGGGCGGCGGAAAACGGTTTGCCGGTGAGCAAGCCGGTTGGGGA
>JAOAPL010000013.1 GCA_025462925.1 Acidobacteriaceae bacterium | reverse complement strand
GCGGCTGGTACCGTGGCGTGGGCCAGTGAGAATCGGCAAGGAATCCGATTTACCAACGTCAATGCCAAATACCAGGAGGCGATTCGGGCATTTGTGGAAGAGGTGGGCGAATGAGCTCCCGGGTTGGTCGAGGGTCACCAAGGGCCGCTGCTTGCAATAACAAGTATTGCGCGATTGTTGATTCTGCGTTCGCCTGGCTGCAGCTGTCGGCTTAGTTTTTTCAAGTGCGATTATCGGTCTTAACGGAACGCATTGGGTACAGTTTCCGCCAATGCTATAATCGAAAGTCGTCCTTCCTGAAGCATTCCTATCCGGGCGCGTAGCTCAATTGGCAGAGCAACTGACTCTTAATAGGCCGTCCCAGGGCAAGCAATCTAGTTGGTTGCATTACAACTATTACTCCTAGGCTAACACTATAAGGAGCCTCGACTTCCCGCTCGGGACAAGTCTTTTCACCGATATACAATTATACTACTTGTATTACAACGAAGTCTATTGTATACTCATTTTAGCTTCCCAACAGCCACAGTTAGTTGTCATTGGAGGACAAATGCTGATGGAAGAAGTATTTCGGCTCTTCATTCGTAGCCGCGAGATGGGGACTAAGAGCTCTGGTGCTCGCAAGAAAGCGCGGCCTCGCACGATCGAGTGCTACAAATGGGACCTAAATCATTTCTTTAGTTTCATGGCCGAACGCAGCCTGACTCGCTGGCACGACATGAAGCGTGCAGACGTAGTTGATTTCCTTGCATGGCTAGGCAATAAGGGATGGGCCGACAGCAGCAAATCGAAGGTTCTGCGGTCGTTGCGTGCTCTATTTCGCTGGGTCGAGCGAGACGAGGACTGTCAAGACGAGCAGCTCAAGACGTTCCACCGTCTTCTCCCTGCAATCGAGCAGAACAGACTGCCGACCGTGCTGCCTAGCCCAAAAGAGATCAAGAAGGTTCTTGGCAGTTTCAATGTTCGCACCCGCGCAGGACTGCGGGACTACGTGGCCCTGTCGTTGATGCTCGATACGGGTCTCCGCAGCGGAGAACTTAGGTTTCTGAAACTCCATCATCTCCACCTGGAGGAAGGCTGGATTCTGGCGCCGCGCGAAGGAAAGACAGGGGAGCGGATGGTTCCGATCAGCCACGCGGCCAAACGCATCCTGAGGGGCTGGCTTAGGCACAGAGAAAAGTTCGCCAGTGACGATTGGGTCTTTGTTAATCATCATGGACGCCAAATGGGCCGGTTCACTCTCGATCATTCATTCAGGAAGACATGGGGCAAGTTGAACATCCCAAGATTGAACCCCCACATGGCGCGTCACATTTTCTGCACGTATTACCTGAAAAACGGGGGAGATATTGCAAAACTAAAGACGATCACCGGGCACAGCAGCTATCAGATTCTTGACCATTACGTGCACTTGGCCGAGGTCGGGAGTCAGGAAATGCGTGAGGAACAAGAGCGGGTGAGTCCGTTGAAGAGTGTGAACCGCGAATGATGTGGTTACGAGCACCTGCGGAAATTGATTGCACCGACTTGGGTAGCACAGGGCATTGGCAAGGTGCAGATCGCAATGGGTCCATGCAGATGCAAAGTTTGTAGTGAGTTCTCGTCGGCGACGGCGAGCGTTTGGTGAAGCGGTTGTGGGCAGGCGAAGCATTGATCCCGAAAGGGAGTCAGACAGCTCCGAAAGGAGAACGGCGACGGATAGCGATTGCTATTGCGGCTCGCGGGTGCTTTGCGGGATCGGTGGACGGCGGGCGGGCATTAGGTTAAGAGCGCGACCGACGTAGACGGCTAATGTGGGCATGTCGCACCATCAGGTTTGAAACCGAGGCTCGGATCGTGAGACCGGTCATCTCCCTGAGATGGCTACACAGTCGAGCCAGAACCCCACCAGCATGATTGATTGCATCTTCACGGTTAGGTAAACGAAGGGTGCAGGCGATTATGTCCGCGCACGCGGATGTGTGGCTCCATACTGTGAGAGTAGGTAGCTACAGCATTGATACCTGGTGAAGGTATCAGTGTGCTCACCACCTGTGAGAGATTAAATGGAACCTACTTGGCGCTTAAAGCGCCGCGCTCAACACGGTTGCGAGCGCAGCTCGCCCGCAGGAGATACGGATGAGAGAAGGAAACAGAGAAGGATGAGGATCCGCAGTCGCGAGTGCGAGACAGAAAACTAAATATTCAGAGAAGGAGGGGAGGGAAGTGAAAGCCAATTGGGAATCCAAAACAGATCCTGTGCACCATCCGGTGCGATTTCTTGCAGGCGTTTGGCAGCAGCGAATGAAAGAGAGATTTGGAATCACAGGAGTGCAATTCACGCCAAAGGAATTTGGACAGCTGAAGCGTGTGATGAACGCTTTTGGCGATTTAAGTCGCGAGGTGATTGAGTGGATGTTGGACCCGGTGAATTGGTGGCATTTTTGCCAGCAAGTGAGGAGTGAGTTGGGAATACATTTCGTTCCTGACTATCCTGAGGTCGGATTTCTCCTGGGGTACCGCGGAGTCGGCTTGAACCTTATGTATTCTAAATTGCGCTATTCAATCGAGTGGGCGGATTTCATAAACAGGTTGGAGAAAAAGAAATATGAGCAAACCAAAAATCTCTTGTTGCTGTATGCCGTGGGCAAACCCGGAGAACTGGCAAAAATCGAGGCCGCCAAAACACTATCCGAGATAGAACTGCTCTTCAACGAAATGCTAGATGATGATGCCGTGCAATCAGCATAGCTACGACATTCTTAGAAGGAGATCACACATTGGCTCACCGTTCAGAACCGGATTCGGTGCGGTTCTGATTGAGAAACGCTTCTGTTGCGGAAATTGATTGCACGCGAAGGGAAGTGTCACCTGGTCTAACCAGGTTTAACGTTTCCAAGTGGGGACATGGACCCAATCTCCATCATAGTGCCACAACGAGCTAATAAAGCATTTTCAGTGTCATAATGACGACTTCAGTGCCTCTCCCCCATAAATTATCTTCGTCCCTTGTAAATTGATGTCCATCGCCTTCTGCAATATACGGATCGTGTATAGAAGAAGGCGGGGCCAGTGTGCGAGTGATCACCGGCACGGTTTGTGCAATCAATTGCATTGAACATGTAGAGCTACCTAGGCACTGAAGAATCGAGAAACGTCCGATTTATGCATTGATTACCAGCCCAAAACGTCTAAAACAAGACTGCATGCCGACTGAAACACTCAGATTGGCATTGTAGATTAGATCGGGGCGGGAGCAATGGAATTAGAACATGAGACCGAATGGTTCGCTTTGTTAAGTTGGACTCCCGCCTTTTAAGGGCTCCTACTCTGCGTACCACTCTACCAATGCTGCTTCCCCCAAATCCTTTGACAAGGTCAACAAAAGTGAGAATCGCGGACCCTCTAAGTGATAGCCGCTCTCTTTCTCCATTTCGACGCTGTCAAGCTCACTCCTCACGACGGCAATCGCATTCCCTTCGCGATCAATCACCAAGGCTCCCTCGCCAACAGAGTTGTCCGAATCAATCCGATAATAGGTTTTGCGAATGAGGCCCGGAGTGACCTCTTCTGGTGGTGGTATCATCTGCAATCTCCCGCTCGCCACGCGAAGAGTGCCGGCCTCTGTAGGCGCAAGAGCGAACAAACAATCTCCTTGGTTCGGGGTAAGTGCTGTGAAAACAACAGGTGCGCCCAAAGGCTGCAGGTTCTTTAACTCGTACAAAAATACTTGTTCACCATAATAGCGCTTGGACTTGTATCTCTTGTACTCTCTCGACACGCCATTGTTTTGTACAATGAGTCTTTGAAGACCTTCGATCGCTACCAGCGTAGTCATGATCCGATTGCTTTCGGTAACTATTCCGCTGGCTATCCCTGTGCTTTGGGCGCCCTTAGATCTCTTTTCTAATCGCACCATTGATTGAACGAATTTCGTCTCCGTGCCCGGTTTCAATTTACATTCTGGGTCGTTTTTGGATTCAACCTTCTGTGTCTCGATCAGACGGCCTACTGGAGTCGCCCTGACTTGCTCGACATGACCGCCTCTCAAGAGAACCACGTTCACAGTTTGACCGATCTTGAGCTGTCGTATGGTGTCGAATAACTCCGACGAACTCTTCACGGGCTTCGAGTCGATTGCGAGGATTGTATCCCCGATTCTTATTCCTGCTTTTTGCGCTGGCAGCGATTCGGCGATTTCAGTTATTGTCGTGTCCTTCCACGCCATCCCGAGCTGTGCAACAGCCTTTCCACTGCCTGGTTCACTAGAGGCTCCAATAACTCGTTCTTCCTTTCGCGGTGCGGTCCGCTGACTCGCAGAGATTGTTGTTATGAGGTCATCGGTTGCCCCTACCGCTCTCAACAATCGTTCGGCATCCGGCGTCATCTGGAAGTCAACACCATATTGCCGCACTAGTTCAGCCACGCGCACGCTCGTGACGCCGCCTTTCAGCGCATGCTCCAGATCAGAAAGAGAGAGGGGAGCCAGGTCTTCCGCTGATATCTCTAAATGTAGGCCAAACACTACAATCGCAATAGCCATCAAGAGGCCAATGCCAGTTTTCAAGTGCATGTCTACTTCCTTCTAGGAGCCCTGCGCTTCGCATCGCGTGCACGCTTGGCGCGCTGTAGCCCGGATCGGGCACTTACGTTCACCGGATCCACACGAAGAGCTTCTTCGAAATCCGCTATCGCAAAGTCGTAAGCACCTGATCCTAGATGTTTGTTCCCAAGTTCTACCAGTACAGCTGGGTGAGTGAGTGCTTGTTCATGGAGTTGCGTCAACGACCACTTCGCGACTTGGGAGCAGCCTGCGATTCGCACTGCTTCGAGAATTGCCGAATTCGTGTAGGAGAATTCATCTGGTGAGGTATGAACCAACCGATGGGCGTAACCAAGATCGTCTGCTCGCGATCCGAGGTTGCTGAGACCTTTTACCGCCCAGACGATACCGCTTCGTTCATCAAGGAGATAAAGCACATTGCCCTGCCAGCGGCAACGTGCAGCCATACCGACGATGGGTGTAATGGTACGCTCAGATAAAAGAACAACAGAGTTGTGGAGTGAGACCACGGCCCGACGTGGAGCAATTAAACATGCACCGCGCGCATCCGTGAAGCCTTCGTCGCTGGCCATCAGTACGAGATCGCGGCTTCCCGTGGTCCACGCAAAAAGCTGTTTTCCAGAGATCAGCGCCATTCCTACTTGGTTCCACGATAAAGCTTGCACGGGCTCGCTTATTTTGGCGATCGCGAAGTATTCGGCGTCTCCTCGTCGTGCAACAGCGTAGTACCCTTGGAAATCGGACAACAGCTCGACTAAAACCGCATTGTTTGATCCGAATAGTTGGCCTGTTACGACTGCACTCAATCTGGCGTCGCGTCTCAATCCTGAAGCTGTCAACCGTGCTACCTCTCGATTTCCATTCCCGCTTCGAAGTTGAACTAAAAGTCCCGCGCGATCAATCGCTATCCCCTCGATCTGTTCACCCACGAAAGTTGAGAGTCTTTTTCCACCGAACGCAATCAGTCGATGCGGCAGAGCAACCACAGCCTTGCCATGTACAATCTCGAATCCGACTACTGGCTCGTTGCCCTGGGGCAAGCGCCCAACGACTTCCGCACGCAAGCGGCTATCGAAACCTATGTACGCCGATTCGCCACACTCAGTCGCAGATGCTATGCCACCCAGGCTTAACAGCATGAACAAACTGCCAATTCTGGCATAAATCATTGTGTGTCCTGCTCTCTTAAATCTTGTGCGAGTGCGGCGTCGCTCAAGTCATCATCTGACACGGTCTCGTTCGGCACAAGAACGACGGATTGTGGTGACGAATCGACATACGGCACACGCAATACTTGTGTGGAGCGGTCGTACGTCGATCCCACCGCTGAAATAGTTTGTGACAAGGCATTGCCCATAGCAGCATTGAAATCACTCAAAGCGTGATCTGAAATGTTCGTAAACACACCGATACTGCGACTGGATAGCTCCTGCGATACAGCGTATGGATTGAACCGTCCATTCAGTTCCGATACAGCTGAGGTCGGGAGACCTTTATTCATCGTTGGACTTTTCGAGTCATTCGCTGAAAATCCCTGTGCGAACTTCGCCCAATCGTCAACCTTATTGGCAAAACTCCACGTGGTCACAATCGTTTGAGCCACTGCGTTATTCGAGAGTCCCTCGCTCAGGATAACGCGAGTCATACCTGCGCCATCCAGAGTCATCATCGGCTTAAGGTCCGCTGCATACGATGTCTCTGTATTTGTTCCGCTCTGTTTAGGGGGCGGCATTGGAATCGTACTGCCGTGATCTTTGCTATCGGCGGATGGTGCTTCGTCCCGATCCATCGCAACCGGGGCATCGTCATTGGACTGCCGGCTGAGTCGATCGACCATTGCGGCAACTCCTCCCATAATCCGTTCACTCGCACTGGGGCGATCAGGCGTTCCGGAATCGGTCGGAGCTGAGGAATGACTGCCGTGCGAGTCCACCTTGGCTTGGGGCGCCCGCTCTCTTTGCTGTCTAGCCGCGTCGGAAAGACCCTGACGAACTTTTGCATTGCACTGATTCTCGCCGACACTTTTTCGCTTACCAAGGCAGGCGGTCTCGTACGTCACGGCCCGGCACGATCGATATATATACTGCACGAGGCCACACGATGTTTGCTCGTTGCCCTCGGTCGGACCGTATCTATTGAGGCAGGCCAATTCATCCTTTGACCCTCGGCACGTCTTCCATATCTGGTCGCTGCATCTCCGCTCTTCTTCAAACTTTTGCTTCCAGAGCGCATGCATCGCGGCACTATATCGGTCGCATTCTTCGGTTGACACCGGTGCTATGGGAGGCTGCGGTTCATATTGAGCGATTGCATTCGCCGTAAGTGCTAAAAAGAGCAAGACTGCTGGAACATTTTTCATTCGTGCAGTTGATCGCTTGTGTCCAGAAATGATCGCCGTAGGCACCTTCGCAATGAGGCTAGGACTCCGGACCGCTTTGGCAAAGGAGATCGAGCCCAACATCGCAGGAATCCTTTCGCAATACGAGAGTCGCGATCAGGAACGAGCCGGGGGCGCCGAGGAAATGCTAGCGGCACACTACTTCGCCGCAATTCTCTTCGCGTCTTCGTCACCTGTCAAGCAGTTGTTGTCCAATCATTTCCGCGCGGCGACACTCAGACACTTAGCAATATTCTGGCGAAAGTACAACCTTACAGATCACCACAAGCTCTTATTCCTCAGTTACTTACAGATGACAACGCTTAGGGGCGACACAAGATGCGCATCGTAGAGTTTAAGAAATTGCTTTGTTACCCAAATAGCAACTGGGGGCAAAGCACTTCAGATAGATGGATTTCCTTGTGCACTGGCCTGCGTGAATACGAAGTACCTTGCAGAAGCTTTGCGATAAATAGAGAGCGAAAGTGGGAACTAGTGTCAGCCTTTCAAAAGGCTATCCGGCGTGGCGAGAAGCAGATCGCTCTCAGGCTTGCTTCGGCAATAGACAGTATGCCTGAGGGATACGCTTACTTCTGGAGGCGCTTATGTGTAATCGCCTGCGAGGACGTAGGGCCAGGCGACGACACCCTTTCCCAGTTTGTTGTTGCGTGCGCCACGGTGTTCTCGCCCAAGAGAACAGGCCCGGAGAATTATCGGCTTTTTTGCTTCCTGTCTGAAGAGATGTGTGAGCTCTCCGCCAGAAGTCGCGTTTACTGCAGTTATGAAACCGTGAACCTGGCCATTGCTAACGGCGTGCTCCCAAAACTGCAGCCTGAAGATAGGATTATTGTTGAAGCCATTGTGAATCAGAAAGAAGCGGTGGAAGCGGCCAATACTCGGGTACATGAATGGCAAAAGAAGAACAATTGGAGGGCAGGTGGCCTTCTCAAGTTTGTTGGCCTGGCACTTCGAGAGGAGATGGAGATCAAGAACGACCCAGTCCCAGCATCCAGAATGCTTTTTGATCTGCCGAGCTATTGCTATGACGTGTACACACGAGTCGGGCTGACTGTGCTAAGACGACTCGTACAAGGGGTCAGCGGGGCAGAGGGTATTAGAGAAGTGTTCCAACAGAGCCGCGCGAAGGCCGCACACAGAGCGTTAGGCGAGGCTCTCTTCACTGTGGAGGGAGGACGTGAACAGGGCGAGCTGATCTATCCTTCACTGTGCTCGCTAG
>JAOAPL010000091.1 GCA_025462925.1 Acidobacteriaceae bacterium | reverse complement strand
AGATCGTGAGGATCGCTGCAGGCGTGACGATTCCTTCGGGCTCTATTGCCGGACATGTCACCCGGGACGACGGACTCACGGCAATACCCGGCGCCACCGTCTCTTACAGCGGCGGCACCGCAACCACTGACGCCTCCGGCGCTTACCAGCTTACGAATGTTCCAGCCGGAACCGTAAGCCTCACAGCTTCCGCCACGGGGTTCCAGACACAAGCCAAGAACGCTACCGTCACCGCAGGTGCGCAGACTACCCTCGATTTCGCGTTGCCTGCGTCTTCCGGCGGAACAGGCAACGCCACTGTCACCGGGACTGTCACAAGTTTGTCTGATGGACACGCGCTCTCCGGTGCCACCGTCACTTACTCTGGCGGCTCCGGTACTGCGGACTCCACGGGACATTACAGCATCGCCAATGTTGTTCCGGGCACATACAACTTCGCCGCTTCGCAGGGTGGATATCTCCCGCGGACAAATCCGGTAACGGTCGCCTCTGGCGCAACTGTTACCTCCAATTTCCAATTGAGCACCGCCGGAAAGATTGCGGGTGCTACCACTACAACTGCGGGAGCAGCCATCAGCGGAGTCACCGTGAACATCAGCGGCGGCGCAATCCCGACTACCGTGGTGCTCGCTACTGATGCCACGGGCCATTACCTCACTAACTGGATCCCCCGCGGCAATTACACCGTCAGCGTCAGCAAGACCGGGTTGACATCTCAGTCGAAGCCCGCAGTGGTGTCCTCTGGGGTCACTACTACTGTGAATTTCACAATGCAATGATTTTGCAATATCAATTCCGAGGCCTCTTCATGCCTGCGCGCAAACCAACAACCCGATTCATCATTTATCTTGCACTGCTTGCTGCCAGCTTGCAGGTTAGCGGATTAGCAGCGTCCGGCACTTACACCGTCCTCGACCTCGGTAAATTTCCCGGCGGCAGCGCCATTCCCCTCGGAATAAACTCCACCGCCGCTGTCGTGGGGCGGGCAGAGAGACGCCACGGCGGAGAGGCTCGCGCCTTCATCTGGATGTTGCAAGGCGGGACCAGACTGCTCGGCGTCCTTCCCGGTGGCGATAGCAGCGCCGCATTCGCAATCAACGATTCGGCTCAAGTTGTCGGCAGTTCGAACACACAAAATCAATTGCACGCATTCCAGTGGACTGCCGCAAAACGACTCGTCGATCTCGGCACCCTCCCCGGCGACACCGACAGTGAGGCTTTCGGCATCAACAACCCCGGACAGATCGTCGGATACTCCAGCGGGCCCTCCGGCCAGCATGCCTTAATCGCTGACGCAACCGGCGCGCTGCAAAATCTCGGCACTCTCCCCGGCGATACTGGAAGCCAGGCCAACGATATCAACGACGCTGGCACGGTCGTCGGCGTTTCTTCTAATCCGCAAGGCACTCGCGCATTTCGCTGGACGAAGACCGGGGGCATGCAAGAACTCCCCACGCCGGGCGGCGAAACCTCGGCCGTCGCGCTTCGCATCAACAGCACCGGACAAGTCCTCGGACGCTCCATCGGGCCCAGTGGATTGCAGGCTGTTCTCTGGCAGCCCGACGGCACACCCGTACTCCTCGGCACTCTTCCGGGCGGCAACTACAGTGAAGCGTTTGGCATTAATCAATCCGGACAAGTGGTCGGCGCCGCAGGCAGTGTGCAGGGATCCCACGCCTTTGTGTGGACAGTGGCCACCGGTCTGCAAGATCTAAACAATCTTTTGTCGGTGAATCCGGGCATCGTCCTTCTTGGAGCCTTGAGTGTGAATGACAAAGGAATGATCGTTGCATTCGGCAGCCGCCTCCAAGACTTGAAACACGGAGAGATGGACGACGAAGATCACGCCGCGAATCACCACATCTTCCTTCTGACTCCCGTTCCGTAGGTTTCCCAAACCACAACGAGAGCTTCGTCCACGACAGATCTCCTCGGAACCATCATGAAACTATTCGACTGACTTGGCCATTGCTCAACCTTTCTGTTCGTCGGCAAAGTCCGCAAGTTGTAGCCGCAAATTCCCGGAGTTCGTCGCATAGTTTAGCGCAGTCTCCATATCTACCACACCCTCGCGAATCAAGCGCTCGATCTCACCATCAAAATACTGCATACCTTCCAACTCGCCATCCTTCATGGCATCAAGCAGGCTGCGATTGCTGTCCTCACCCTTCTCAATGTACTCACGGGTACGCATTGTCGATTTGAGAATTTCAAGAACGGCGATGCGCCCACCGGTCTTTTTGAGCAACAGTCTTTGGGCAATGAAGTAGCGGAAGCATCCAGCTAAACGGCTGCGGATGGCCTGTTGGTCGGAGAGCGGGAAGACGCCGATGATTCGTTCGACGGTCTTGGATGCGTCGATGGTGTGCAGCGTAGAGAAGACGAGGTGTCCCGTTTCTGCTGCAGTGAGCGCGATCTCGATGGTTTCTTTGTCGCGCATTTCTCCGACGAGGATCACCTTGGGCGCTTGGCGCAGGGCGGCACGCAACGCCAGCGAGAACGTCGGCGTGTCGCTGTGCAGTTCGCGCTGATGAATTGTGGCCACCGCGTGTGGGTGCAGGAACTCGATAGGGTCCTCCACAGTGATGATGTGGTAGGCCTTCTCGTGATTGATCTTGCTGATAATCGCCGCCAGTGTGGACGATTTACCCGAGCCGGTCGGCCCCGTGACGAGAACCAGTCCGTTCTTCAGGTTTGCGATGTCGGCCAGGTGCGGCGGCAATTGCAGCGTCTCGAATGTAGGAATCTCGGTGGGAATCACGCGCATGACGATCGCGCAAGTATTGCGCTGCTTGAAGACGTTCACGCGAAATCGCGCCACGCTGGGAATACTGTACGAGGTGTCACAAGAGCCTTCATCGCGAAGGCTTTCGATCGCCTGCTTGTTCTGTCCGATCAATTCCGCCGCAATGCGATATGTGTCGGCGGCGGTGAGCGCGGTCATCCCCGAAATGGGCACGGGAACCAGCTTGCCGCTCAATTCCACTTGTGGCAACCGTCCGGGAGAAAAGATGAGATCGCTGATCGCAGGCGCGTGGTTCAACATCGCCTTGATGATGGACTGAGTTGGTACAACAGGGGCTGCGGGTGCGGCAGCACTGGGCGTGGGCGCAGGAGTAGACATGGACGGTTATCTCCGAGTTCAGCAGGGCTACCAGATTACAAATGGCTTGGGGGCAAGTCAGTTTAGCAAGTTTCAGTTCTGCGGTCGTTAAAAGAACGTCACTGCATTGCGGGCGCCCAGCGTGTAATAGTGCGGGCTGATTGCTGAAGGTCGCGATAGAAGCACTTTCACACGCCAGCGACCATGCGGCGATTGGATAATGACACGCTGCAATGCGAACCGTTTGTGGGGAAATTTCGATCTGGCGGAGAGGGGGGATTCGAACCCCCGATAGAGCTTTTGACCCTATAACGGTTTAGCAACTTACCGCCCCAAGCCTGCTGTGTCGTGGATTCAATACGTTACTGTCGTACCAACGACCTGATATTCGGGTTATTCTATGCAACTCGGGCCGTATTATGCACCTTAATATGCAACTACTTTTGCGGATACGGCATTAAAATGGTCACAACGAACTTCGGACTTGCAAGCCAACTTTCCACTTCAATCGCAAGAACGAAGAAATCTTTTGCCATCTGAATGGTAGCGTCTTTCCAAAGCCAATAGCCTATGTAGTCACCAGCAGGAGGATGGCCTAGCCAGTCATCGCCGGCAAGAGAATCCGCGCTTTCGAATCATATGTGAAGATTTCAAACGCGGATTCCTTGCACGACGTTTTTGCGCGATTGCCATTAAACAGCTATACGGCGTGCGATCACATTTCTTCTTGCTGCGGTAGAGTGCTAACGCCGGGTGCACATGAACTGATAAGTGCAGCTGCCCGAATTGTCGTAGTATGCCCCACTCGCATCAAAATCCCCCTGCACGATGTGTCCATTGATAACACTCTTGGGAAGACGGTCACATGGTAGATCCCCTCCGCCATAGTTCCAATGCCCAATGATCGTGTCCACTTTGCAAACCCAATCGTTACTTAAGACAATATCGACGGGGCCAGCCTTAGCATCCCAATTTTCTTGGTGAGTAAAAACGCGCACCAAATTCTTTAACCGTGGAGGTTCGTTCGGAATTTTCCCTTTACAGTCAGTGCCCGGATGAAGAAAGCATGGATATGCAAGCGCGGTTAGGTCATCTTCATACTTCTGAAAAACGGTGATTGCGTTGTTTACTTTGTCTTTGTCTACGTCCGCAAAAGAAAAATCACCGCTGCCTAACACTAGTTGCCTGTGCTGTCGAAATAAATCGAAATCCTTTTCCGGGTCCTTAAGTTTTGATTTGCTGAAATCCATAATCCGGAATTCTGGTGTATTCAATCTAACGTAATCCAAATCCCCAGAATATTGCATGGCCCTTACGTAAGCTCGAAAGATGGGACGAATGAAAATCTGCTGTTCTCCTGTTAAGACGCTGGGAGTGGAGACAACCGTCCCATAGTCAGCAAGACCCGCGATTGTTGGGTATGGATTCTGTGCGGCGACTTCCCCAAAAGATAGAGTTGCGGTAATGAGATCCTCTACGGAGTAGGATGGCAGCGTGCCAGTCCCGCCTGCTCGCATAACCTTCACAGAAGCTTGTCGGTGAAGCAAATATTGTTCTAGGCTTGTTCTCAATGCTGCTTTACCCTCCACGGTGCCATAATTTCCGCTGATATTTATGCTGAGGGAAGAAGAGTTCTGTTCGGCGAGCGTCGAGATATTCACGATGGCTGTAAGCTCGCCACCCGAAGTAACGGTTCTGACAAAAGTGTCCCCGCACTTGGTTAAGAAGGCAAAAGGATTCGTAGCGTAAAGATGTTGGTTCTCTTTGGTCAGCGCTGGTTTTGTCCATACGAGTGTGTCATTAGCAACTGTTGTACTCAAATACACGAATTGGTGGTACGAGCTAAACAGCCGGGAACTGACAAATTGAGTTGAGGCCGAGGCTGAACCTGCAAAGAAACTGGCGGAAGCGGATGCAGATAAATCGAGTTTTTGCGCTAGGGTCAACAAGTCGTCCACTGAAGTCATTTCCCAAGTAGTCAATTGCCCCGGCGAAGGAAAATCTGCTCCCGCAGGGTGGATATCTCCTGGCTGAACATCGACTGTGCAATTGCCAGCATAGGTCCCTGTCAGTGTGTTATATCCCATACCAAATCTCACGGGATCCCCACTATTGACTCGTACTGTTTGGGCCTTAGTAAAAATGGGTTGTAGAAAGAAGAATGTGCCGATCAGCAAGACGATTAGACCGCTCTTGCATCGGCGAATGCGCACAAGGGACCCGGGGGTAGTCTTGTCTTTCATTTACTGCCTCCTGTTCGAATGGCCAAAGAGTACGCACTTTTCTGGAAAATGTAATCTAAATTCGCGGTAGGCGATTGCGACTGCGACTCGCGCCGCTCGTAACTAGACGTCTAAAGTGGGATTTAGACACAAGGCCCAGAGGCGATTAGAAGTATCTGGAGGAGAAGGGGTTTCGAACTCCCGATAGAGCTTTGACCCTATAATGCTTATGTGAAGTCGGTCAGCGCGGATGCTGCGGCAGCTATGGACACTCTGGATGCGCATTATGCAACCAGTATGCAACCAGCCTTCAAGCAAAGCATGAGCAGGCCGAACTAGTGCTTGCGTGGGCTGTAACGGTAAACCTCAATGCTAGAAGCAATTAGCAGGAATCTGGCGGAGAGGGGGGGATTCGAACCCCCGATAGAGCTTTTGACCCTATAACGGTTTAGCAAACCGCCGCCTTCAGCCACTCGGCCACCTCTCCTTGAGGTTTTTGGGCGGGACTGGTCGATTATAACGGAAAACTCTGCTTCACACGGACCGGATCTGAATCAATTTCTGGTGAGCACTGTCTGGTATGGATCGACCACTAATTTCTTCGTTCCCACAGGGACATTGATCTTTATTGTTGTTTCTTCACCGTCGGCAAAGACACGATCAGCGAGAACCAGCTTGCCTTCTGCGGTGGCGGCGTAAATAGGTACGGATGTCACTAACAACTCCGGGGCGTCCTTCTGCCGCAACGTGGCATGCGCGACCGTCTTGCCCGGGAGTGCCGTAAACTTTACGTTGTCGAGCTCGAACTTCGGTATCGCGGTTCCATTTATCCATCCCTCGAAAAACCAATCCAGTGATCGCTTACCTTCAAACTGCAAGGATTTAGGCAGCACCTCCTCAAATGCCAATTGCAGGTCCTGCGTGGACATCACCTTTCCGAAGAACTTGGTGTGCACATTGCGCAGCGCTGAGAAAAAGAGCGCATCCGGATCCGACTCTGAAGATTTGCTTGCCAGCGACTCTGCTGTTTTTGCCGCCTTCTTATTACGTGCTGCCTGATTTCCCGACGCCGATTGCAGCAGGCTCGCGTCTCGCAGCATATGTCGGAGCATGTGAATCAGCCATGTCCCGCGACCGTAGGCCACGGTGTCATACGCGCCAGCGAACTTCGACGAATTTAGCCGGACTCCCAGTGACACTGGCCCGGCTTCCTTACGGGGAAGATCTCCGCCAACCGAAGGAGTTTCCAAGGCTTTGCGATAGTAGGCCAGGAGCGATTTCGCTTGGGCCGGATTGTCTGCCTCGAGTTCAAGAAACGCGCTGTAATTCGCCAGCGCTTCCATCATCCACTGGTCGCGATAACTCTGCCAAAACGTCGCATCACCCCACCACTGGTGGGCGGTTTCGTGCGCTTCCATCAAGCGCGAATATATGAGTTCTTCCGCTGTGAGAGCATAGTTACCGCGTCCGAAGGCCCGTTCTTCGGGTGTCATGAACACGTGGCTGGAAAGAAAAATAAGCCCCGGCCAGCCCTGGCTATCGGGCCCTGGCATTTGCGTGAGCGCAAGTGAACTGTAAGGGAATGATCCAATGCGAGCGGAAAGAAAATCAATCGTCCGCGCAGAACGTGCAGCAACCATGGCGGCGTTTCGCGCCGGATCAAGCGGTCCGGGCATGCCCAATTCAAGAGCCGGGATCTTGCCGGTGTTGCGTTTAGGCAAATCCGTCGCAGTGCTGGGACGTTCGGGAAAACCTTTTTCCATAGCGCGGGCTGCAAACGATTCCACCACAGTATTGCCATCCTGAGATTTTGCGCTGGATTGGACATATTGGCCGAGGTTGAATCCTGCAAGCGGAATAGGGCGCTCCGACACCCACCGGGACATCTCGTTGCCGTCTCTTGTTTCCTGTTCAACCCGCTTGCCGGTCGCAAGCAGTTTCCAACCGGTCGGATATTGGAATTGCAAATCGAAGTTCGACATCCATGGGCCACGATTCGGAAACCAAATGCCCCTTGCGCCAACATAAAGCAGTCCACCGCCGGCCTCTGACATCACCGATCCGGCATAATCGAAGTTGACTTTGAGTTTTTGTCCCGCCGCAAGCGGATTGGGAAAAACGACTGCAACCAGATCGTTTCCGCGGCGTGAAAGTTGAGTTCCTTCGATTGCCTCATTCTGGATATATTCCAGCGGCACGGGGCCGGTTGCAGTCTCCATAGAAACTTTCGAGACTTTTAGAAATCGGGACAACTCGAAGATCACCGTTCTGTCACCAGAGATACGCACATCCAAGGTCAGCGAAGCTTCCACGCTAAGGTCAGTGGGCGGGCGAACCTGCGTGCGGATCTTGTACTCGGTGACCTCCGGGGAGTCCACAAAAAGATCATCGCTGCTGAGGTGCCGCTGCCGGCGTTCTTCGTCACGCTGGCGAATACTGCGCATGGGGAACATCATCCATTGGTCATAAAATCTTCCGTGGTCGCTGTAGGCGGCCTGTCCCACGGCGATCTGTTCGTTCGACATCGTGTCCCACATCAGGTCAAATGTTCCCCGATGAACTCCGCTGAGGCGTGCGCGGATAAACTCGCCACTGGGTGCGTTGGTTTCCGATGCGGGCCTCGGTTGTTGCGTCAAAGCCATCAATGTGCGCAGGGCGTCGTACTCGGCCAAGGTTTTCGCCACAGTATTCTGCCTTTCAACGAATTCCGCTGTGTCTGAGGCTTTGCGCAAAGCGGGTTCCAGGTCAGACAAAAAATGTTTATCGCTGAAGCGAAAATACGCGAGCGTGAACTTTTCATTCAGCACCGCAGAGTTGGTGAACATCGCCAGTGAATGCCGCTCGACTTGGTTCGGTGGGACCAGTAGCACTTCGCCTTCGCCGGCGAATAGCGCGCCGGTGATCTGTCCATTCACTGATTCCGTGAAAGCTATGGTTCCTTCGTCCAGCGAAAGATGGATGTCTTCGCGATCGATGGACGCATCACGGACGTGATAGACCTGCTTCGGATCGAGTCCGACGCTGCTTAATTGACGGTAAAGTGCGGCTGCCGGATTGACCGCAGTTTTCGCTGCGATGGAAGTCTGTGCGCTGGAAGAGCTAGGGAATGCAAGCAAGATCGGGAGTACAAAGATAGTCAGCAGGGCTATGCCCGATGGATGGTATCGAGGTTCAACTCGCGAAGGATTGCTGGTAAGATTCGCGATTGTGCCTTCTCGAAACATGACCCTTCCCGGCCGCATGTGTCTTTATTGTCTCCTATTTCTTGCCGCGATGGCTGTCCTGCCTGCGTCCGCCGAAACTATCCGTCTTAAAAACGGGCGCGTCATTCTTGCTGATAGCGTCCGCGAAGTGAACGGCCGGATCGAATACACGGTTGGCGACAACACTTATGCCATTCCCAAGTCTGCTGTTGTAGGTATAGACACCGGGGGAAGCCCAACCGTCACCCGTGAAAAGGACATTCCCCTTCCGCCTCCCCAAGACGAGCTGAAAATCCGGAATCCCCAGGAGATTGAAGCCCGCATCGTCGTGAATGGGAAGGTCGATGCGGAGGTCCTCAGTGCGGTGGAGCGGGAAGGCAACGCAGAAATATCTGCGTATGCCTATATCCTTGCTGCGAAGCACGAGCGTTCCGAGGGCAGCCTCGATGTGGCTATCCGGTATCTTTCCCGCGCCAACAGCTTGCTTCCCGATAACGCCATCGTCCTTACCCATTACGCCGCTGCTTTGTTGCAAGTAGGGCGCGCCAAAGAGGCCGCCCCAATGGCTGAACGCGCCACCCGCCTCGCTCCGCAAATGGCTTCGGCGTTTACGATGCTTGGCTACGCCGATTATCAGTTGAGTAAGACCAAGGAAGCGATTCGCGCTCTGAAGCGGTCGCTGGAGCTGGAGCCGGACGCAAACGTTGAGCAGATGCTCGCAAAGCTGCAACGTGAACTCGCCGCTGAAAGCGAATTCACTGAGGAAAGCAGCACTCATTTCACTATGCGATTTGAAGGAGGGCAGGCCTCCGCATCATTTCGCAGCCAGATACTGCATACGCTGGAGCAGCACTTTGACGAACTCTCCCGCGATTTAGACTTTGTTCCCCGTGAGAGCATTCCTGTGGTGCTGTATACCGACAAACAATATTTTGACGTGACGCAGGCGCCCGCCTGGACCGGTGCTCTCAACGACGGAAAGTTGCGTATGCCCATCAGCGGACTTACTGCCGTCAACCGCGAGCTTTCACGGGTGCTGAAACACGAACTGACGCATTCCTTTATTAATCAGATATCGAAAGGCCGTTGTCCCACGTGGTTAAATGAGGGCGTCGCCCAATTGGAGGAGCCACGCAGTTCTGCAAACCAGGGACGCAGACTGTCTTTGCTCTATTCCACGCAGCACAATATTCCGTTGAACGAATTGGAAGGTCCGTTCATAAAATTTTCTCCGCCGGAAGCGAACGTCGCATACGCGCAATCTTTGTTTTCGGTCGAATACATCCGCGAAACGTACGGCATGACAGATTTAGCCATCGTGTTGAGGCGCCTGGGAGAAGGGCAGTCCACCGAATCCGCATTGCGCAGCACCATTCATTCCGGTTACGGACAGCTGGAAGCTGAACTTGCGGCCTACTTGAAAAAGACCTATGGGGACTAGCCCCGTCTTCCAGAAAATTTCCAACAACATTCTTTCTCTCTGAAGTACTCTGTGTTAACTTACGAATCTCCCCTTAACCCTCAGACGATGAAGATTCCATTTCATTCGAGCGCCCCTGCGCCCAGCCTGCGAAAGCCGGTGCCGACCTCGCTGCCCGCATTGCCCTCGGCCGAATTGGCTGCTCTCTATCGCGCCGCGCGCGTGGGCGGCGACTTTTATGATTTTCTACAAGTGGGCGGATCGAAACTGCTTTTTGTCATGCTTGATATCGCGGGGAAGCGCGAGACCGCGCTGCACATCGCGGCCGCTGCGCAGGACTTATTCCGGCAGCAAGGCAGTCAGTTGTTTGCCAACGAGGAGATGGAAGATTATGAGGCGCTGACCCGCCTCTTGCTGGACATGAACCGCGCGATCATCGCGGCTGCGGGCGGTGTCTGCTGCGCGCCGGCTTTTCTTGGCTGCTATGACGAGAGCATCAACACGTTGACCTACATCAATGCGGGACACACGCCAGCGGTGCTCAAAGATGAAGAAGGCACACTGTTGTTGGAAGCCAATGGATTGCCGCTTGGGCTCTTCTCGCATTCCACGCATGACAGCCAATTCTGTGCTCTCGGCCCCGGTGCTGCTGTGGTACTGGTTTCGAAAGGACTGGTGGAAACCAAAGGATCCGCCGATGATTTTGGATTGGATCGTGTCCAAAACATTCTCGCCGCAGGCCGTTTCGATTCAGCCGAGCAGATTTGCAAATCGATATTGGACGCGGTGGAGGCACACGAGAAGCGGCCTTCACGAT
>JAOAPL010000090.1 GCA_025462925.1 Acidobacteriaceae bacterium | reverse complement strand
TTCGTCAAGACCGAGACTTCTTGGACTGCGGAAAATGGAACGTTGGTGAAAAGCGCCTGCCTGCCCCAACTGTCATCGCCGGTCGCGTTATCTACGGCGTAGGTCACTTGCCGACGTCCACCGCCATTGATCACGAAAAGTGTGTTGATCAAGAAGAGATCGCCGGTGCCGCGAGCGCCGCGTACAGCGGAATCCAATAATGGAAGCGTGCTCAGCTTGCGGCCAAATATTTGAGTGTCATTGATCTTCGCCAGATCGATCCGATTTTCCAATTGCGTATTTTCCGTGTTAACGGAATCCGGAGTCCCGGAGACGGTCACAACATTTTTGTCTTCGGCAACATTCAAACTGAAGTTCAGGACCGTGGTATCGCCAGCTTGTAGCTGTATGCCTTGCTTCTTCGCCTTCGCGAAACCAGTCTTGCTTGCTTCCACGAAATACAAACCGGTCAGCGGTAGGTTCCCAAAAGAATAGTTGCCAGAGGGATCAGTGGTGGCTTTCTTGGTCAAGCCGGTTTCGCTGTTTTGCAGAACAACTTCGGCGCCGGCCACCCTGGCATGGGCGGGGTCTTCCACATGGCCAATCAGAGCACTAGTCGAGCGAGTCTGCGCCATCGCACAAATCGACAGAAGAAATAACATCGGGAGACTGCGAAGGATTCTCATTCGGGTAGTGCTAACCTTTGGCCGTCGAGTTGACGTAAGTAGGAATTAGAATCCGGAGTGGCGTACTACTACTAGTACTCGTATTCATTGACGCAAAATATTCATTCGCCGAAAAATATTCATTCCTACCACTCACAATTCACAGCCAGCACAGAAATAGGGCATAATCCCAGATTCATGACTTCCAACATTGCCCAGCCGCGCGAGGCTGGAGAAAACCCATCCGGGAATACCGACCAAGCGCCTCCGCTGTTGACGGTCCGTGGAATCTGCAAGAGCTTCCAATCAAATGCGGTTCTGCAAAATGTCTCGTTCACGGTAAAAACGGCAGAAGTTCTGGGCTTGATCGGCCCGAATGGCGCGGGTAAGACGACACTTTTCGAATGTCTCGCTGGATTGACGCCTGCTGATGCCGGTGAAGTGATCTCCGGTGGGAAGCCTCTGGCAGCCAACTCGCGCAAGCAGATGCTTTTTTACATGCCGGATGCAATCCGTCCATGGGCAGACCAGACGCTCGGGTGGGTGGTTTCGTTCTTTCAGCGGATGTACGGTCGATCTCCGTTGGAAAGCGCCGATCTTCTGCAATCACTAAAGCTCGAGCGTCTATCGCGACGCCGCATATGGATGCTCTCGAAGGGTGAAGCCAAACGACTTCTCCTTGCTTTAGGCCTGCTAACTCCGCAGCCTGTGCTGCTCATCGATGAACCATTCGATGGACTCGATCTTCGCCAGACCAGAGAAGTGATGTCCCTGTTGCAAACGCACGCGCGGAGAGGGCGTACCCTATTTGTGTCCATCCATCAACTCACCGACGCAGCTCGTCTGTGTGACCGTTTGATACTTCTGAGCGCCGGACACGTGGTGGGCGAAGGAACTCTCGACGAACTTTCTAGTGATGCCGGATTGCCTGGCAGTGGGCTTGAGGAGGTCTTCCTTGCGCTTACCTAGATTTTGTCTGTTGCTGCAAAAAGATCTTCGCGAGCTACTGGCATCACGCGCATATTGGATACTGCTGTTGATCATCGGCCCGCTAGTGGGACACGGCTTCATCACCGCAGTAAATTCATACGCCGAAGCCAGCGGCATCGCCGGAGGCCCGGCCGCGTTGGCGCAAGGACTAACACCACTCGACGGCATCCTCGTTCCGACCTTCGGTGCCTACGATCTCGCCGCCACATTGCTCTTTCCCTTCGTGGCCATCCGCATGATCGCTGCAGAGAAAGAGAGTGGAGCATGGAAGCTCATGCTGCAATCGCCGACAGCGATTTCGGAGATGCTGTCATCCAAAGCGCTGGCTCTACTAGTTGGCTGGATCATTGCGTGGCTGCCGGGCATGCTCGCGATTATTTTGTGGAAAGCATACGGCGGGCATCTCTATGCGCCCGAAACCACCAACCTTCTGCTCGGACACCTTCTTCGCGTGAGCATCAGCGCCGGAGTCGCGGTGTCCGCTGCGGCAATCATGCCCGGCGCAGCCAATGCGGCCATCGTTACGCTCGCATTCACGTTGGGCACATGGGCACTTGAATTCATCGCCGCTGGTCGCGGCGGTCCCCTGCAACAACTCGCCAGCTTCACGCCCACGGCGTTGCTGCGAAGTTTCGAACAAGGGCAGCTTCGTCTGAGCGTCGTCGCAGTCACCTTTGTTGTAGCCGTTGCTGGTTTTGTGCTCTCCGGCTTATGGCTGGACCTCAGCTTAAGATCGCGACAGCTCCTGCTGCGGAGCGTCGGCATCATCATCGTCGTAGCCATATTCGCGATTCCAGCAGCGAGAGTCCGCGCGGCGTGGGACTTCAGCGAAGATCGTCGCAATTCGTTTTCGCAAGCCGATGAAGCTGCGCTTGCGCAGATCCGTGAGCCGCTGCACATCACGATCAATCTTGCTGCTGAAGATCCGCGGCTGATGGACTACGGTCGCAACATCTTGAGCAAGTTGCGCCGCATTCTTCCTGAAGTCGATGCCGACTACAGTAGCCAGAGCCGCTCCGGATTGTTCGAATCCGGCAATCACTACGGCGAGATCTGGTATGAGTATCGCGGGCAAAAAATGATGAACCGCTCCACTACCGAGCCCATCGTTCTGGAAGCCTTGTACAAACTGGCTGGCGTAAATCCTCCGACAGCACCCGGGGAATCGCGATTCTCAGGTTATCCGCTCGCCGCGCGGCCTACCGGAGCTCCCATCTTGTTCTACTCGATTTGGCCGCTATTGATCATTTCCATGTGGTTGTTCCATTCAAAAGGAAGCCGATAATAATGAAAAATATTTTGCTTGCACTCATTCTGTTCGTGCTGAGCTTAACGCTTGTTGCGCAAAGTCCGTCCGCGAAGAAGCCTTCCGCACCAGACGATCTAAAAGTAGATCTAAGCTCCGAAAAGACCGGATCCGAACCCACAAAATTTCTATCCATGGTCGGGAACTGGATCATTGTTGAGGACGAAGGCAAGAAGGTCCTGATGGTCGACGGCCGTATGTGGGAGAAGGGACAGCCCGCCGGAGGACTCGCAGAGAAAGCGCGCGCCATCTACGGTTCGCGACACGAAGAGTTCATAGACAACGTGAAGGCCTTCGCCTATTTTCCTTACGCCGTTGCCAACAGCGTTGAAGATTTCCACGACGGCGAAATCTCGATGCGCTTCAAACTGC
Source organism: Acidobacteriaceae bacterium (assembly GCA_025462925.1). Taxonomy (GTDB): domain Bacteria; phylum Acidobacteriota; class Terriglobia; order Terriglobales; family Acidobacteriaceae; genus JAICLA01. The sequence goes on along the minus strand of JAOAPL010000090.1, from coordinate 2,462 downwards.
TTGGTGGACAGCTCGACCAATGCGCGGGCATCCTCTTCAACCTCAAGCCGAATGGCGATTACCTCGCCGTCCGCTTCAACGGCAAAGAGGACAATCTCGTTCTGTGGACCTTCACCAATGGCAAGCGCAGCTTCGTCAAACGCGGGTCAGAGAATATGCCGCTGGCAATGCAGCAGTGGCACACGATGAAGATCGTGGTCAAGGGAACTCAATTGCAAGGCTACTTGAACGGCAAGCTGCTGCTGGAATACACGCTGGCAGCGCCGGTCTCGGGAAAGATCGGTGTATGGTCAAAGACAGACAGCATCAGCGACTTCGCTGATTACGTTGTCTCCGAGCGATAATGATCGATTGCTAAAGCCAATGGTGTCAGCTGCGCAAACGTATGACGCGATCATCCTAGGGGCTGGCGCTGCCGGACTGATGTGCGCGATCGAGGCAGGGAAGCGTGGACGCCGCGTCTTGCTTCTCGAGCGCGCTGAGCGCATCGGCAAAAAGATACTCATCTCCGGCGGCGGACGCTGCAATTTCACCAACATTCATTGCCGCCCGGAAAATTTCATCTCCGCGAATCCGCACTTTTGTAAATCCGCGCTGGCGCGCTACACGCCGCAGGATTTCATTGCATTGGTCAAAGAGCATGGCATCGCTCATCACGAGAAGACTCTCGGCCAGCTATTTTGCGACGGCTCTTCCCACGAGATCGTCGCGATGTTAGAGGACGAATGCACCGCTGCAGGCGTAAGAATCCTGACTGATATTTCCGTGCAGCAAGTGAGCAAAGAAGAGGATGGCAGTTTCACTGTCCGCGCTCGCGATGCCGAATTCCGCGCACCAGCGCTCGTCGTTGCTACTGGCGGATTGTCTATTCCCAAGATGGGTGCCACGGCATTCGGATATGACATGGCTCGGCAATTTGGGATTGGCATTCGCGAATGTCGGCCTGCGTTGGTTCCGCTTACATTCACTGCCGCAGAGCGTGAGCGATATTGCGATCTCTCCGGAGTTTCCACTGAAGTGATTGCGAAGGCGGGAAGCCAGCAGTTCCGGGAAAAAATGCTGATCACGCATCGCGGATTAAGCGGCCCGGCCATCTTGCAGATATCTTCTTATTGGAACGGCAGCACTCCCATCGCCATCGACCTAGCACCCGGCCACGAACTCACGGCGACTTTGCGAGCGGAAGCTGCAAACCGAAATCTAGCCAGCGCAAAAGCTGCATTTCGGACAGTGCTGCCCAACCGCTTCGCAGAGCGATGGCTTGATCTGCATCCACCCGCTGCCTGGACCAACCACGCTCTCGCCGACCTCGAGCACAACGTGCACCATTGGCAGGTAACTCCCGCAGGAACCGAGGGCTATGACAAAGCTGAAGTCACGGCCGGGGGCGTCGATACTGACGAACTCTCCGCCAGGACGATGGAGAGCAAGAAAGTCCCAGGACTGTATTTCATCGGAGAGGTGGTGGATGTTACCGGCCACTTGGGCGGATTCAACTTCCAGTGGGCATGGGCCTCGGGATTCAGCGCCGGGCAAGCTCTCTAGAAAGCGCTGTAGCAGAGAAAACCTGCGCGCACATTCTTGCAATCAATCCGTATATACCGCAAGAAAAGGGGCCGCATGAAATCGAAAATCTTGAACCAGGTCGAGGGTGGTCAAAGTACGTTTGCAGTCGTCTTCGACAAAGGCGACGAGGTCGTCCATGGACTTCTTGAATTCGCCACTCGCTACAAGATCGGCGGCGCGCAGGTGACCGGCGTCGGTGCATTCAGTGACGTAGTTCTCGGCTTTTTCGTGCCCACCCGCTTGGAATACCGGGAGATCCCCATCCATGAACAGGTGGAACTCCTGTCGCTGTTGGGCGATATCACTATGGAGAATGACAATCCCAAGCTGCACGTCCACGCGGTTGTGGGGCGGTCGAACGGGCAGGCCTACGGAGGACATCTGCTGCAAGCAAGTGTCTGGCCCACCCTGGAGGTCATTGTGACTGAGTCGCCAAAATACCTGCAACGCACGCACGACCCGGAGACTGGCCTCGCTCTGCTCGATCTGGCAGCGTGACTAACGCGGGTCTGAATCCGCTCCGTCCGCAATTGTGGGATTACGACTTCTCGCGATGTGTTAAGAGTATTTTGATGTTCCCAGTGAGTGTTTTCGCGGGAGAAGCAGCCGCTTCTTGAGAGTAACCTGAACTCCACCTTGTTCTTTACGCTGCCTACCTTTCCCACCATGCTGCGATTGCTATTCGCGATCGCGCTCACAATCACTCCTGCAACTTCCGTAACCGCGCCGCCGCTTTCCAAGCCAGCCGAATCTGCGCGAGCTCTACCGCTGAACCGTTTCCCGGCATCTCGGTTGACCCAAACTGAGCAGGGCTTCTACTTCATGCCGACCGCGATCGGAGACGATTACTTCGACGGCACCAGCGACGTGAATAGGATTCGCAGGCATCTGCAGTT
>JAOAPL010000055.1 GCA_025462925.1 Acidobacteriaceae bacterium | reverse complement strand
GCATCAACTCAGCTTTTTAGAGTGAGAGAGTGAGCGATGAGAACAACAATCGTTCACAGGGAGAAAGCCATGAGATCCACACTGATTCGAACCGCGGCAGTGACAAGTCTAGTGACGGCCCTGGTGGTTTCGGCTATGTCGTATTACGTGATGCCGAAATTACAAAACTTACAAAGCAACAATGAGACGCAGCTTCCCGCCGACCAAGCCTACACCGGCGTGACGCTGCAACCGGCAGCCTACAACGGACCAGCGCAGCCGTATTACGGCGCTTCGCGCGTTACTCGGCAGCCACAAGTGGTTCGCAGGAGTTCGGCTCCGGTGACCAACTCGTCCAGCGTTAGCCAGCGCGATAGCTACGGTGAGCCTGTACGGCAAAAGCGGTCGACAGAGAAATCAGTATTGATCGTTGCTGGATCGTCCGGCGCAGGCGCAGCCATCGGCGGATTAGCAGGTGGTGGTAAGGGCGCAGGCATCGGCGCAATCGCGGGCGGAGTTGCAGGCTTGATCTACGACCGCGCAACCGCAAACCCCAAATAACAATTGCAAACGAGCGGCTGGAGTCTCCAGCCGCTTCGTCTTGAGTCATGCAAAACTTCTGGAGGTCTTATGGACGGACGCTTGGATTGTTGGTGCGACACATGCAACTGCAATGTCACGGTAGAAGAGATTCTGCAGAACTATCACGCCGGACACCGGTTTTCGCCAGTGGACCAGGCCGCTCTGCAAGCGGTAAAGGAATATCTAAATCGCACGAATGTGACAAAAATCGCATCGTGCTAGGGTCTGCTGCAAGCTTCACGCGTCCAGTGTTAGCATTTGCTTAGTCTGCTCTTCCCAGTTGAGGCTTGCCGATGCCCCGGTCTTTCCGATCTCTTCTGCTCTTGCTCGCAATCTCCGGCTCTTCCGTTTTCGTTCATGCGCAGAGCTGGGTCGAGGTCACCTCGCCGAATTTCAGTGTGATGACGGACGCGGGAGACAGGCGCGGGCGCGAAGTGGCGCTACGCTTCGAGCAGATGCGGCACATCTTCGGGTCGCTGGTCTTGCGCGAGAAGATGAACACCTCGATCCCGCTGGCAATCATCGCCTTCAAAGACAATAAAGGACTGCGCCAGGTGGCGCCGCTGTGGAATGGCAAGCCAATCGAGCTTGCCGGCGTTTATTACAGCGGAGATGACAAGCATTTCATTGCGCTCGATCTCTCGTCGGAAGGCGGATGGAATGTGGTCTTCCACGAATACGCGCACATGCTGCTCAATTCGAATTTCCCCCGGGCGCAACTCTGGTTTGACGAGGGTTTCGCCGAATACTTTTCAACGATCAAGATCGGCAAAACGGAGGTCCAGGTCGGGCTTCCACCGGCCTACGTCGCCTCCGCGCTTAGTTCCGGTCTGGAACCAGTGGACAAATTCTTCGCCACTGACCGCACGTCGAAGGAATACAACGAGACTGGGAATCGGCGATCACTGTTCTATGCGCAATCATGGCTCGTGGTGCATTACGTCTATGACATGAAAAAGCTGAAGGAGACGGCGCAATACTTTGACCTGGTCTTCAACCAGAAGATGCCGATTGCACAAGCCATTAAGCAGGCCTTCGGGATGGAACCCAAGCAGTTGGACAAAGAATTGAACAACTACTTGCATTCGCGCAACGGCGTCTATTTCACGTGGCCGTTGCCGCCCGGTATCGAAGACGTGACCTACTCCACGCGGAAGTTAAAAGATAAAGATGGTGAAGTTGATGCGCTGATCGCTGACATCCACCAGCACAGCACCGATTATGTGGAGCAGGCAACGGGTGAGTACGAGCGCATCCTGCAGAAAAACCCTGAGCATGCGGGAGCGTATCGCGGACTTGGTTATGCCTACCTGCGCAAGGGCGACCTCGATAAGGCGATGGAAAACTTCCGCCACGCGGCGCGGCTGGGATCGAGCGACGCGCGCGTCTACTACTTTGTGGCGTTTTCCATGTTTCGCAAGAACGGCACCTATGAGCAGGATCCGGAAGTCCTGGTGGAGATGAACACGGCATTGGACAAGGCTGTCCACCTGAATCCGAATTATGCTGAAGCCTACAACTTGCGCGGGTACGTGCTGGGCAACGCGCGAAATTATCCCTCAGCGATCGCGGCAATCAAGTACGCCATCCGCCTCAGTCCGCGTAATGAGCAGTATCAGTCGAACCTCGGCAATCAGTATTTACTGGCGCAGAGATATGACGATGCCATCGCCATGTTTGACCACTTGAAGAACAGCACGGATCCGGCAATTGCCAGCAGAGCGGCGGAACAGGCGCAAACAGCGCGCGAGTGGAAAGAAAAGCCGTTATTGCAATTGGGAGCGGACGACAGAAGGCGGTACGAGTCATCTCAATGGCAACCGAAAGGCGATTCCGCTGACAAAGAGGAACTCAAGGCGATGGAAGATGAGCAGCACGGCATCTCCGCTCCAGACTCGCGGCCCATGAGATATGTGTCGGGCAGACTCCTCGCCATCGATTGCAGCCACGAACCGCGTGCTGTCCTGAGCGTGAAAGACGGTACAAAGAGTTACAAACTGAATGTCGCCAGCATCAAGAAAGTGCTGGTGGTGGGAGCGGATGAATTCTCCTGCCTATGGAAGGAACGCAAAATTTCCGTTAACTACAAGGAAAGCGCTCCATTACAGGGCGACGTGGTCTCAGTGGAAGTCTATTAGGGTTTGCAGGTTAGCTGGCGCGCTGCAAGTGCTCTCCTAAAGTGTGGAGCAATCGGTCAGGATGGACCGGCTTCTGAATCAGGACGAAATCTTTCGGGATGGGGCCATAGTCCACGAGAGATAAGACGGAAGCTTGACCGGAGATTAGAAACACCTTCGTTTCGGGAAGAAATTCCCGTATTGCCTTGGCCATCTCCAAGCCATTCACGCCGGGCATTGCGATGTCGGTGACGATCACGTTCGGCCGCAACACTCGCGCGGCCCGCAATCCCTGATCACCGTCATAAGCGGCAAAAGCAGAAAAACCCTTGGCCTTGAAGATTGCAACCAGCGTGTCTGCGATCAGGTGTTCATCGTCCACCACCAGCACAAAGGTGTTCTTTGCTCCAGCCGGTTGCACAAAATAGGGTTCGGACTTGGGTACTTGTTCTAAATCAACGTGCTCGAAATACTTGAATGGATTCATGGCTACTTCCTTAATGACTTGACAGTAGCAGGGTGCAACTCGTACGGGGAGATTCTTTAAACAATTCTTAGCAAAGGATTTAGGTCGGTTTTTAGGAATAAAAAACGGAAGGATTACGAGCCGGACTAAGTGTGATTTGCACGTCGTTAACGTTTTTTTATTGCATCTAAACATCTGGTTACGTTATCGTATCGTTACGTTAACGTTACGTTAGAGGGAGGAGAAGATACGATGGCAGCAAATCAAAAGAAGAGCAGTCCGAATTTTTCTGTGATGTCACAAACGGAAGTGCCCACCGGCCGCAACGGGAAGCATAAGGCAGTGGTCACAATGATCTTGAGCGATCTCGATGGCCTACAGCCCGGGAAAGCCATCCGCATTCCTCTGGAAGAATTGGATGACAGCAAGGAGAACGTGCGCTCGGCGCTGAACCGCGCAGTTCATAAATTGAAGATCGAGATTTCGACTTCAACCGATGAAAAGTATCTGTATGTGTGGCGTCCAACTGATGGGCAACGCAGCTGATTCAAAGCTAGGGTCGCTTATTTCAGCAGGTTCTTTAGCACGAACATCGCATTGGCAGGCCGTTCCGCCAGTCGCCGCATGAAGTACGGATACCACTCCGTGCCGAACGGGATGTAGACGCGCATCCCATATCCCTCTTTTACCAGGCGCTGCTGTAGATCGCGGCGGATCCCGTACAACATTTGAAATTCAAACGCGGACGCCGGGATCTTTTCCTCTCGCGCGAAGTCCTTGGTGGCCTGGATCATCTTCTCGTCGTGGGTGGCGATACCGTGATAAACGCCACTCGTGAGCAAGATCTTCATCAGCGAGACGTAATTGGCGTCAACCTCAGCCTTGTCTTGAAAGGCGATCTCCTCGGGCTCCTTGTACGCTCCCTTACATAGACGTATGCGTATGCCCTGCGCGACAAGATTGCGCACATCACTTTCGCTGCGTCGCAAGTACGCTTGAATGACAGCGCCGACGTGTCCCGCATTGCCATTTTCGCGGTGCAGCTGCTGGACGAAATCCAGCGTCTTCTGCGTGTAGGGTGAACCTTCCATGTCGACGCGGACGAAGTTGTTGATCTTCGCTGCCTGATGCACGAGGCCGGTGGTGATTTCGAAAGCGAGCGCGGGATCGACGTCCAGGCCCATGTGCGTGAGCTTTAGACTGACGTTCGCATTGAGCTTTCGCTTGTGGACTTGGCAAAGCATCTCCGAATACAGCGCAGCGCTGTGCTTGGCCTCTTCTGCGTTGGTGACATTTTCGCCCAGGTTGTCGACACTCACGCTCATGCCCAGGTCATTTACCTGCTTTGCCGCAACTAGGCAGTCCTCCACGCTCATACCGGCGACGAACCGTCGTGACATTCGCTGCCCCATGGAAGATTGTTCGGCGAAATGACGCAAATTCTTGTTTTCAGAGAGAGCTATAAAGAAGGCTCGTAGCACAAGGCTCCAACTAGATAAATTTTGGGAAGTTGTTTTTTTGTATCACAGGCAGAGAAGATGGGGAAGTGGTCCGGCATTTCAACCAGCCAGTTTTGTGAGAAAGATGCTCTGCGCTTGCTCTGGCTGGTACGATTGTTGTTCCCATGACAGTGGAGAGCAACAGTCCGGCAGCAACAAAGACCGCTCCAGCGAAAGAGGGCGGCCGCTTTGCTATGTCATTGACATATCCACCCTCGGATCGATTCGAGACCGGCTTGCGCATCTACATTCATGACCTGGTCCGGGTCTTGAGCCAGCGGGGATGGGGAACGCTGAGCTACTTGATGCGGACTGAAGTCCACACTTACGCGTTCAGCGTGGCTGCAAATGCGATCCTGTCGTTTTTTCCCGGCGTCGTCCTGCTGATGACACTGGTGCAGAACGTCTTCCATTCCAAGAAGATGTATGAAGTCGTCCTGCAACTATTGCAGGAATATCTGCCTGCTGGACAGGAATTCATTGTCCGCAACTTGAATGTCCTGGTAAACGCGCGCAAGGGAGCGCAGGTGGCGTCGTTCATCATTCTTCTGTTTACGTCGACGGGTATTTTCCTTCCACTTGAAGTGGCGCTGAACCAGGTTTGGGGAATCGAAAAGAACCGCTCTTACCTGCGAAACCAGATCGTGTCACTGGGGTTGGCGGCGAGCGTAGGCACGCTGGCATTGATCTCTGTCGCGCTTACTGCAGGCAACCAGGCTTTGTTGAAAGCAGCTTTCACGGGGGATATCGGACGGACACTTACCTATGCCGTTATGAAGATTTTTGCGGTGATGGCCAGCGTGGGAATATTTTTCCTCATCTACTGGATCCTTCCAAACGGAAAGATACGCAAGCGCGCGGTGTTGCCCGCCGCTATCGCAACCGGATTACTCTGGGAAGGCGCGAAATATTTATATATTTTCGCGTTGAGATGGTTGGACTTCAAAGAAGTGTACGGGCCATTCGCGATTTCCGTGACCCTGATGTTCTGGGCCTTCCTCTCCGGATTGCTGCTTCTTGCAGGCGCACATCTCTCTGCCGATCGCGACCATGCATAATCAGCGTGCCTCTGAACTTTGGCTCCGTCTAATCCGTAATAACGATTTAGTTGTCAGAAATGGCCCGGTCTATAATCGCCGTGCGCCTGCGTTCGCACGATGAACTTCCTTTCTTACAGATTTCTACGACGTAAATTTGCCTGGCTCGTTCCGGAAACGATGCTGGCGCGCCTGACTTGGTACGTGGGATTTATTTGGTTCGGCATTCATCTCGCGCAGGGCATCTTGCTGGCTCTCTCAAGACCAGCGGCCGAATCACTCGATGGCTGGGCGGCCGCATTCAATTTCTTATTCGGTCTATTTTTGACTCTGGTCATTTTCCGCTGGATGCGCCGGACGCTTCTCTGGAAACTGAGCAACCGGCTGATCATCACTTACATATTTATAGGAGTGATCCCGGTCCTGCTGGTCTTGGCAATGGCGGGTCTGGCAGCCGAGTTGTTTGGAAACCAGTACGCCACTTCTCAAGCGCTGACTGAGATTGAATCTCAAGTGAGAAATCTTGAACTGGTGA
>JAOAPL010000005.1 GCA_025462925.1 Acidobacteriaceae bacterium | reverse complement strand
TCCTCGCCGGAATCTGTGAACTTTATTAATGGCGTGCTCGATAGCATCGCCAAAGACCTAGCTTGATATTTAATTAGCGCACAAATAAGAAAGCACTCGCAATCGCTAGGGCATTTCTCTTCAGTGGATAACTTCGGGCGCACAGCCACAAAATCCGGAGACACCGCAGCGCCCGCCGAATCCTTCAGAGTCACTGCGATCTGCTGGGCGTCGGTGCCGGCATTCACATCGATGCGATGCACATCATTGCTTCCGAGTACGCCAACATAGACCTGCGCGCCATCAAGTGTCGCGCCGCCTGTTGTGGTTGCGGTGGCACTGTTCTGCAGGGTGATCGATGATGTTGCGCGTGTCGCTGCGTTATACGTCAAAACTTTGTTTGAGTCATTGGTGACATACATGTGCACGCCGTCAGAGGTCAAGATCATCTGCTTGGGCGTGACAGTGCTTCCGAATGGGACCGTGTTCAGGCTGTTGCTCGCAGTCGGCGGACAGTTGCCGTTCGCGGGCGTGGCGATATTGGAGACGGTCACGTCATACACTCTGCTGCCGTCCACACCAAAGACGCGGGTGGAATCAAAGTTAGACTTGATCAGCAACGGGGTTGCGGTAGTTCCAACAGTGCTTACCAGACTGTTGTCACAGGTGGCGCGCGCGGTTATCGCGCTTCCCGCGCCGCCCGCCAAGTATGCCAGCGAGCCCTGGCTCAAGAACGTAACGTCATTTGCGGCAATAGCGAAAGATGGGGGACCCAATGCTTGGAACGGAAGCGACGGCGAGAAGATTGACAACGTCGCGTTGCCGTTGCTGACGATGTAGGCCTTGAGACTGTCGGCGGAGAAATCCGCGGCAGTCGAGACAGTGGTGATTCCCAACTTCGCGAAGGTGCTGGTGGCCACGTCGACGACAAACGTCTGCGGAGCGGTTGGAGTCTGGTCGGCAACGATGACCTTCTTGCTGTCAGGCGAGATGGCCAAGACTTTTCCTGGGACAGCGAGTGTAGTGCCGAGCACATTGGTAGCGGGGTTGAGCGGGATCAGCACCGTATTTGTGCCGATATAGGCGGTGCTTCCGCTCTTGTCAAAAACCAACGAGTTGATCACCGGTTGCGAGTTGTTGATCACCGGAATCGTGATTGCCGTGCCGGCGACATTCGTCGTGGCGTCAATGGGAACGATGGTCGTGGATGTTGCGCCGGTGACATAGACCGTGGTGACGGAGGAGCCTGTCACCGTTGTTGAAACAAGATTGCTGTACAAGGGAACGTTTGCCGCAGCGCCCTGGTTGCATGTGGGCGGAGAACAGCTGGCGATGACACCGGCGCTGCCAGCGCCGACTGCGGTGATCAGTCCGGTGGAGGTTACCGCCGCGACTGTCGCTTGCGAACTCGAATAAGTCAGTGCCGATCCGGTGATCGGATTACCTGCGGTGTCGACGACGGTTGTAGTGAGTTGCTGGCTGGCATTGACGGCGCCGGTAAATGAGGTTGGGCTCAAGGTGATCGAAGCAGGCGCGCAATCAGTCAGCGTGATCGGCAACGAAAAGACGCTGTTTAATGAGGCGCTGATCTTTACGCTGCCCGGCTGGACGGCAGTTGCCAATCCGTTCGCAGCGTCCACCGTAGCGACGGTCGCGTCTGTACTGGAGTAAGTGAACGTGCCCGGGTTGGCGAGAGGAACCGTCGGATTGATGGAATCGAAGGCTTGCGCGGTGAACTGCTGGGTTGCACCCTGAGATGCGCATGCCGGGCCGGCAGCAGCTGTGAGCGTGACGCGGGCGATGCGGTTATGAAGCGAAACCGGAACGGTTACGGTGACGCTGCCCGCGGTCACGGTGATCATGGCACCCGATGCTGCGGCCACGTTCGTGGCTTGACAGACAGTTGGTGCAGTCAGTGAATCCCAGGTGCCGGCGCAGACCAGGCCGCCGGTGGAGACAGCAACGTTGGCGTCATTCGAAGCGTAGGTCGGAGTAAGTGTAAAGATCTGCGTCCCGTTGGCGTCGAGGATGGTCGGAGTGAGTTGGACAAACTGTCCGAAGTTCATCGAGAGGCTGGTCGGGCTGACGGTCATGGTGGGACCGGTGGTGGTGGTGGAGCTGCTTCCGCCGCCGCAACCGCTGATGCCAATGACAATGATGAGACCAAGTGCAAGTAGAAAGCCAATGAGCTGCGACTGCCGCATGAACGATTAAGCCTAGTAATCCACCACTCTAATTTCTGGTTTTTAGGAGTGGGAGAGACCTTTCCCGATTGTAAGTGCGAAAGAATGAGTTTAGAACCAGTGCGGATATTCGGCAAGTGGAGGAGGAAGAACGCGGACAAGCAGAAAGCCTTGAACCAGGGAGAACACATCGGAAACAGCCCCGCCCTGTGAAGCCAGGGCGGGGCAAGGCTTGGAGTCTTAGTTACGAGGCAACCGCAGGTTTCATCTATGCAGCCTTCATTTCCAACGCCGAGTGGTCGTCGCAATGGTCGCCATGTGGATGATGGAGATGGCCCTCTACAAGGTAATCCACATGGTCGCCGTGCGGAACCGCTTCATGACCACAATTGAGGCCGTGTTTGTGGCCTTTTTCGTGCTCTCCGCAATCGTGTGCAGGAGTGCACTTTGCCGGATTGCTTCCGCTGACGGAAATCTGGTGCTCGTACACCCGATTGGCCTCCATGTGATGCAGGTGTCCATCGTGTAGGTAATCCACGTGATCATCGTGCTGCACGGCTGTGTGGCCGCAATTGGGGCCATGTACATGAGAATGCACTTCATGGATTTTGTTCTCTGGACTCATCAGATCCTCCTTGGTTTCGCTGTCTGTCACCTGTTAGACGTACGCCCGGCTGTCGACTGTTGTCATGGTAAACAGTGTGGCTGTCCTGGAGAAAAGGGTTCGCACAACAAAGCGGCTGTCATCTTCTATCTATGAAAAAGTAGCCTAGCTGGAGGTAAGTGATGAGCAGGTATTTGGGTATTGTACTAAGTATTATGTTGGGTCTTGTATTCTGCGTTTTTACAGCCTATGCGGCAGAGGACGTGTCGGGCGCCGTCGAGGGGACAGTCAAGAAGACTGATGCGGCAGCGAAGACTGTCGTCGTGAAGGCGGCCGTTGTCGAGAACAAGAGCCGCGACCACGTTCGGACAGTTAGCGATCGAAGCATCGGCAAGACCTCACGGAGTGACTTGAAAGCGGGAGACGATGCTGCCGGTGCGTCCGCTGATGTTGTCGCGAACGACGAACCAGATGCCATAATCGCCGTTCGTGGGCCCTTGAAGACTTGTCAGCGACGACGGGAAAATCTAAATGAATGCGCGGCGTGGTTCCCATTGGCGATCTCCGTCCTTGCGAAATCACTGCCCCCACGACTGCGATCCACGAAGGCCGCAAATGTAGGCGAATAGAAGGGAGATGTCAACAGCTACTACGGAGTGACCTTGAGAGAGGTGACAACGCTCCCGACGTGTGCGCTGATGTTATCCCTGAGAACAAACCAGACACCGTAGCTGCCGGGCGGGAGTTCCAGTTTGTTCTTGTACCGGATACCTTGCGCTCGAATCACGGTGACACCTTCAGCGGGCAGATTTCTCTCGATCTTCTGCGAAACCTTTCCCATTTCTTTCCCGCCCGGGCCGCGAACAATAGCAACGATGTCCAGATTCATCTTGTTCTTGTCATTCTCATCGATGGTGATGGAAGACGGCGGCAGCATCAGTTCGAACTCGACGGTCTTCCTGCCGCCACCGGAATCAAGTTGCCGGAACGCTCCTTGAAAGGGCACGGCGGTGTAGCTTAAGGGAGAGGCGAGGGCCAGCGAGAAGTCGGTGTTGAGAGCGGCGGCCTTTCCTGCAGCTGAATCATTTATTCCTGAGTACAAATATCCGGGGCGGAAACGGATCTTCCCGCTTTGCGAAACTTTTACGTTGATCTTGTGCCAGCCGGGCGTGGTGTTCTTCTTGTCCACGTAAAAACTCAATATGTAGTAGTCGTGGGACTCCTCAATGGCTTCGCGGATGCAGTTGTGAAGATCAGTTCGTCCGTAGCAAGGCTTGCCTCCAGTCTGCATAGCCATCTCTTCAAAACTGTCAGTGACGGCGCGACTGCTATCACGGGCGGCTTCTTTATCTGAGTACCGCGCAGATTCCTTCTTCGAAGTATCCATGAACTGGAAGGCAGTATTGACCATTCCGCGCGCGTCGATGGGGTAGACTGCAACATTGGCGGCGTTCAGCAATTCCCACGTGTGCAGGCTCTGATCCAGCGAGTCTCCTGAAGGGCCAGTAAAAACGCGGGACAAGCCGCCTTGGGTCTTGAACAGGCCGTCGGCAAACTTGAATCCGGAGCTTGCCCAAATCAATGTCTTGCGTCCCGGAAGCCCAGCCAGTGCTTGAGCAATCTGCTGCATGACTAGAAGCGTATCGATTCGAGAAGAGCGGTTCTGGAAATCGGATGCGCGTTCCTGTTGATCGCGCATGCCCTGCCATGCCGGCATGAAGTCATGAAGATCATCAGGACTGTCATTCTGGCTGGCGTTAAGCGGAACGTTGTCTTTCAAGACATCTGCGCGCACTTCTTCTTTCGCCGGATGGGTATTTTTCAGGCGCTCGACGGTCTGCTTCAAAACGCTGGGGTCGGTGGTGAGATCATGCAATACGTGGACGCCGTTGCGGTCGAGCGCAACCAGTCCGAAGGTTTCGCCGGTTTCGGCTGCCTCAGAGAGGAACTTGATAACTTCAAGCCGCAGGTTCGCCTGATCCAAAACGGGAGTGTTAACGGTATCGATGGCGATGATGGTAATGCGCTGTACTTCGGAATTGTCTCCGTAGTTGGTGAACTGATTGGGGCCGCCTTTGGATTGCAAGGTGTTTTGACTGTGGACTTCCTGAAAGGCGGCAATCTTCTGTTGCTTGCCATCCTGTGAGATGGTGAAGTCCTCGGACTTGAGGCCGGTAACGTGTCCGCCAGACCTGCGCACGATCACCGGCACCTGCACAAGTTCTACACCGGACTTGATAGTGAGGTCGTCTGAGGTTGGGGCCTTCGGCTTTTCCTGCGCGGCAGATAGAAGCGAGACAAAAACAACGGGGAGCAGAAGATTAAATCTAAGCCGCATGAGAGGACCTTCCAACTTTAATTCGAGGGGTAAGTAATCGAGCGGCGAGTATAGGACGGCAGCCGCTTCGGGGTCAATCGAGAGTGGAAGCTTTCCCGGAACAGAGACGGAGGCACTTAGCTAAAGCGATGGCGGCATATCAACGACGGTGGAGACAGTTCCGGTCTTTCCGGAGACGGTGTCACGGAGGAAACCTTTGACTTCGTGTTCGCGAATGGGCATTTGAAACTGTTATTTACTGCAATGCTTCAATCGGGGTGGACACGGTGCCGACACGCTCACCGAGATCGTCGCGGACAATGAATCGGACTTTGGTGGTGCGGGGCGGAACCATCAGTTCGTTGGAGTATGCAAATCCCTTGCTGCGCATCCGCGCCAGGTCCGCCGCGCTGGGATGTAGATTGATTTCCTGAGTGACATCATCAAGAATCTTGCCGTTCTGGTCTAGCGCGAGGGCGACGATAGCGAGTTTGATGTGGTTGTTGTCGGCGGCGTCAACGGTGAGTGCATCGGCGGTGATGCCAAGCATGAAAGAGCGCTTCTGGCGCTGCTGTAGACCTGGATCTGGACCGGAGGCGGCGTTGCCGGGTGCTGGCGAGTCGGGCTTTGTTGTGGCTTGGGTTGTGGCTTTGTTGGTGCTCGCGTTGTCGGACGGATTCCACCGAACGCTGATAGGCAATGCGCGGTACTCGATGGGAGTAGAAAAAGCCTGGGCGATGTCAAGCTTGCGCCGGTCAGCGGAGTCACTGCTGGCGACGGCGGAGTAGTATCCGCTGCGCGCGCGGATTTGCAAACCTTTGCCGCGGACTTTAACGCTGAGCTTGCGCCAGAGGACTTTGTCGGTGGGCTGCACATAATATGTGAGTAAGTAGTAGCGGGAGGAGTAGTCGATAGCTTTGCCGAAACAATTATCCGGATGTTTTCGCAGGAGGCAGTAGTCGCCACCTGTTTTCTGGGAGATGTCCATGAGGTTCTGAACGGGTTGAACCGAACTGGTGAAAGGCAACTGGGGATTTGATCGTCCAGTTTGGAACTGTGCGCTGACATGGCCGGGGTTATCTGTTTCGGTGGCCGCGTCAATGGAATAGACGGAAATATTGGCAGCGCTGAGCATCTTTAATGTGCGCGTGTAGTCCTCCAAGATTATGCCCGTATTCCATTGCATTGAGGAAGGCAAAGTGAACCCGCTAAAGACCCAGACCAGAGACTTGGATCCGCGAACAGCAGACAAAGCGCGAGAGAGTTGCTGGAGTTGGTAAAAGGTTGATTGCAGGTAATTGCCAGACTGCATTGTCTGGTAGGCTTTGAAGCCTCCAGTCAGGCCTCTCTCAAATCCCACGTCGCCGCCTCCCATGAATTCCTCTTCGACGGTCAGGGTTTTTTCGGTGGAGTAGCCATCCTGGTCCGATCGCGCCTCGAGGTCAGACGAGGAGTCATGCTGGACATGTGTCGACAGCTTTTTAGCAATCTTTACGAGAACTTGAGGATCGGCGGTGAAATCATGGAGAACGCGCAGGCCGGCAGGATGAAGCACGGCGAGCATCGTAGGGCGGTCAGCGCGGTAGTCATTTTTAAGATATTCGAGCAGCTTCTTCTTGGCGTTGGCCTGCGCGCTCAACGGCGTGTTTATAAGGTCTAAGAGAATGACCACAACAGAAACGGGGCCATCCGTCAAAACTTCATTGGTGTACACGCCCGGTGGGGGTGAAGCGAGTTTGACCTTGCTGTTGGTGTCGCCGATCTCCTCGAAGGAAGCGAGCTGCTTATGCTGTCCGTCTTCTTCGAGTTCAAAGTCGTCCTTGGTGAGTCCGGAGACATGCTCGCCGCGTCGCAAGACTATGACGGGCACCGTGACCAATTCGGTGCGGGTTCTAAAAGTAGGAATTGATTGCGATGGCGAAGCTTGCACCGCGAATATTGCCGTTGCGCTAGAAAGCAGCAGAATGAGAAGACAGGCCGTCGACTTCATTGGAACACGCTAATACGTCTTAGGCTATGCCGTCCAAACAAATCAGGAATTTACGAAAATGGAACACGGGAATAGGGCCGCAAAGCTAAAACAACACAATCTACTCGGATGCTTGGAGCCGTTAGGGCACGCATTCTGCTCAGAATGGCAGCCGTGAGAGCTGCACTGAAAGGAACTGGCAGTTGCCGCTGCTAAGGAAGAGCAGAAAACGTGTTCGCACAACATAGCAGATGTCACCTTCCATCTATGCCTAATAGTGGAGGTAAGTCATGAACAGGTATTTGGGTATTGCACTGAGTGTTGCGCTTGGTCTTTTATTCTGCGCTTTCACCGCGTACGGGGCGGAGGACGTGTCGGGCGCCGTCGAGGGGACAGTCAAGAAGACTGATGCGGCAGCGAAGACTGTCGTCGTGAAGTCGGCCGATGGTACCGAGCACACCTTCCATGTCGTAGATCGCACCACTGTCCACGGCGCGGAGGCGAGTGGTAAGGGCGCGGAGGAGACCTTTCATGGCGTGAAAGAAGGCAGCCATGTAGTGGTGCATTACAGCACCAAAGGCACCGAAGACACGGCTGAGGAGATTGACCACGTCGGCAAGGGCGGCATGAAAGTCACGGAAGGAACCGTGAAGGGGATTGACCGCGGTGCCAAGACCATTGCCGTAAAGACCGCCGATGGCACTGAGGAAACCTTCCGACTGACTGACCACGCGGCCAAGGATGCCGGCAAAGGCATCGGCGAAGGCGCCGAGAAGACAGGGAAGGTGACGGTCTACTACACGGAGCAGGGAGGCGAGAAGGTCGCCCACTTCTTCAAGAAAGTTTTTTAGGCGCTGATCGGGTGAGTTCGCAAGAGGATTTCATGGACGGAATCTCCCGTAATGGGTCAGTTTCCGGATTGCGGACGAGTAAGAGGTGCCGGAACAACGGTGAATCATGAGCAGACTGTCTGACAAAGTGGCAGTAGTGACGGGTGCTTCCAAAGGCATAGGCGGTGGGATTGCAACGGCGTTGGCCGCTGAGGGCGCACGCGTAGCCGTGAACTATTCCTCCGACCGGGAAGGCGCTGAACGGGTCGCTCAGGCGATCATCGACAGCGGGGGCAAGGCGATCGCGGTCGGGGCCGATGTGTCCAAGGCCGCAGATGTCGCGCGTCTATTCAAAGAAGTGAATTCCGCGTTCGGCAGCCTGGACGTTCTGGTCAACAACGCCGGGGTATTCCGCTTCGGCGCCCTTGCGGAGATTACCGAAGAGAGCTTTCACGTGCACTATAACGTCAACGTTCTCGGAGCGATTCTCACTGTACAGGAAGCGATTAAGCGGTTCGGCCCCGATGGAGGGAGCATCATCAACCTCAGCTCCATCGTCGGCTCGCATCCCGTGGCGGGAGCTTTGCTGTACGCGTCCACGAAAGGCGCCATCGAAACGCTGACCAGGGGATTGGCGCTCGAACTGGCGCCGCGCAAGATCCGCGTCAACGCCATCGCTCCCGGCCATACGGAAACCGAAGGCAATGTAGCCGCGGGGACCTTTGAGGGTGGTGCCGGCGCCGTTCTGGCTGGCAAGACGCCGCTCGGCCGGCTCGGTCGCGTCACTGATATCGCCCCGCTGGCAGTATTCCTAGCATCAGACGAATCAGCCTGGATCACCGGAGAAGTCATTCGGGCCGCAGGCGGCCTCGTCGTCGCCACCTGAGTGCAATGCGCTGACTTCACGTTGTTGGATTTCCATATCTAACCGACCTCCACACGGTTGGGAGGCACGCAATTGCAGCAACCCGCGAAGGAAGCAGTAAGGCCCATAGCCGATGTCGCCGTGCGACGCGGGCGAATGGCGCTTCGACGCAGTGATGGTCTGAGTGCAAGTGCCAGCTTACGTCACCACTGGCCGGAGTATGCGATGGAAGTTGCGGAACTGGGATCGTACCTGTTCGTTGCGTGCGTGTTTGCCACATTGCTACAGCATCCCGCGTCGGTTGTGCGGGAGTTTGTTTCCAGCAGCCTTGCCCGTCGGGCTCTCATGGGGCTGGCTATGGGTGCGACTGCGATTGCAATTGTGACTTCACCCTGGGGTAAACGATCGGGAGGTCACTTCAATCCGGCAATCACCTTCACTTTCTATCGCCTAGGAAAAGTAGAATTTTGGGATACATGGTTCTACGTAATCGCGCAGTTCTTAGGCGCGATGAGCGGTGTCGCCCTTGCCAAATA
Source organism: Acidobacteriaceae bacterium (assembly GCA_025462925.1). Lineage (GTDB taxonomy): Bacteria > Acidobacteriota > Terriglobia > Terriglobales > Acidobacteriaceae > JAICLA01. The sequence goes on along the minus strand of JAOAPL010000005.1, from coordinate 2,562 downwards.
TGTGTTGCGGGCGGCCCTTGCCCATGATGCGGTACGTTATGCGGTGACAGTGCCAGGCATGTATGGAAGCACTGTCGCCTTCGTGGCCGAATTGACGATCTCTTTCCTTCTGATGATCACTGTGTTGTTCGCGACCAATCAAAAAAGGCTGGCGCCATACACCGCGTATTTTGTGGGCATACTGATCGCGACCTATTTCACATTCGAAGCACCGTTGTCCGGCATGAGTACGAACCCGGCACGAACCTTCGGCTCAGCAGTTCACGCCAACTATTGGCACGCGCTGTGGATCTATTTCATCGCTCCGTCGATGGGCATGCTGGCAGCCGGCGAGTTATTTCTTCGAGTGCGCGGGGGCGCCGCTCCCTACTGCGCCAAACTTCACCACGCCAACCGCGAACGCTGCATTTTTCATCACGCCCAACACGCAGTTTAGAGAGGAGAACCGTATGCAAACATTTCAAGCTGACTATTTCACTGCTTATCACCACCTAAAGCTGACCCGAGATGACAAAGGTGTGCTCGTTGCTGAGTTCCACAGCAACGGCGGGCCGTTCATTATGTCCGCGCCAGCTCACACGGAACTTGTCGATGCCTTCTACCGGATTTCGCAAGATCGAGCGAACAAGATCGTAATCCTCACCGGTACAGGTGGGGAGTTCATTGCTGATGTCGATTGGTCCTCTTTCGGCGATGTCGCCGATCCCGGGGTTTGGAGCCAGGTTCACGACGAAGGCGTTCAGGCTTTGGAAAACATAGCCAACATACGCGTGCCGGTCATCGCGGCCATCGAGGGACGTGCCCATGTGCACTCAGACTACGCGCTGCTTGCCAGTGTAATTGTGGCGGCGGATGGCGCGACCTTCCAGGATGTGGCCCACTTCTCCGCAGGCATTGCACCCGGTGACGGAATCTTTACCACCTGGAGTTATCGCGCGGGAGCGGGGCGAGCGGAGGCGTTCCTGCTCAATCCACAGCCGTTGGCGGCGCGTACCGCGCACGAATGGGGAGTGGTTGCCGAAGTCGTGCCGAACGGGAGAGCGCTCAGCCGAGCGCGGGAATTGGCCGAACTGTACTTGAAGGCTCCGGAAGTGACGCGCCGCAACACGCGCGTACACTTTATTCAGCCCTCGAAAGAGCGTATTGTCCGGGAAGTTGGCTACGGACTATCGCTCGAAGGTGCGTCGGCCGCGGACCTCGTCCAATCAATGCAAACGAAGAGTGAGCCTGTCGCTCAGAAAGGAAAAGTCGCATGAAGAGCACCGAGACCTCTCCATCCGCCCATGTTCTCAAGAAGTCGCAGCCGGAAGAATTTGATCTGGTGATTCTCGGTGGCGGCACGGGTTCGACGATCGCGGCCTGGACGTTTGCTGCAGAAGGAAAGCGCGTCGCAGTTGTCGACCGGAAATATATTGGGGGATCATGTCCGAACATCGCATGTCTACCAAGCAAGAACATCATTCACAGTGCAAAGGTCGCGTCGTATTTCCGCCGAAGCAAGGAATTTGGCATCACTCACGATGGGTTCACCATTGATATGTCGGGAGTTCGTGAGCGAAAACGCAACATGGTTTCCGGGTTGAACGAAATGTACCTGGAGAACTACAAGAAAACGGGCGCGGAGTTCATCTTGGGGACGGGACGGTTCATAGCTCCGAGAACAGTACAGGTCACTCTGCCCAACGGGACCACCCGTCACCTGCGCGGCACGAACGTGATTGTCAGTACCGGCACGCGGGCCGCGCTGGATGCAATTCCCGGTCTTGCCGAAGTACAGCCCCTTACCCATATTGAGGCGCTCGAGCTCGAGCAAGTCCCCGAACATCTGTTAGTGATCGGTGGCGGTTACGTAGGAATAGAGCTATCCCAGGCGATGCGCCGCTTCGGCAGCAGAGTGACTGTTATCGATCACAATGAGCGATTGATGGCCAAAGAAGACGAAGACGTCTGCGAGGCTCTCCGGGCGCTGCTTGTAGACGAGGATATCGGCGTTCATCTGAATGCAGGTATCAAACGAGTGTCTGGAAAATCGGGGGATTCGGTGACCATTGTGTTCGAACAGAATGGAAACGAGAAGACGTTGACGGGCAGTCATCTGCTGATGGCGACAGGGCGCACTCCAAACACTGAGGGAATTGGATTGGAGTTAGCCGGCGTTGAACTGACCGACCGTGGGTACATCAAGGTGGACGAGCGGTTGCAGACGACGGCGCCCGGCGTCTGGGCCATCGGCGAAGTTGCGGGCAGCCCGAAGTTCACGCATATTAGCGTTGACGATTTCCGCGTGGTCCATGCAAATTTAACCGGCGGAAACCGTGTGACAACGGGCAGGCAAGTTCCGTATTGTCTGTTTACGGATCCTGAGCTTGCTCAAATCGGTCTGAGCGAAATAGAAGCTAAAGCGCAAGGTGTTCCATATCGCTTATTCAAGGTTCCGATGGAAGCCAACCTGCGTGCACGCACGCTTTCGGAGACGCGAGGTTTTCTGAAGGCCCTCGTCGAGGCTAACGGAGATCGCATCCTCGGCTTCACCGCTCTCGCCGTAAGCGCGGGAGAGATCCT
>JAOAPL010000387.1 GCA_025462925.1 Acidobacteriaceae bacterium | reverse complement strand
CATAGTGCTCGATCAGCACGCCGAAGAAACGCTCGATCGACCCATACAGCGCGCGATGCACCATCACCGGCTGATGCCTCTGACCATCCTCGCCGACATACTCCAACCCGAATCGCTCCGGCAGCGTGAAGTCGAATTGCACCGTAGAGAGCTGCCACAACCGCCCGATCGCATCCACCAGCTTCACATCAATCTTCGGCCCATAGAACGCCGCCTCGCCCGGAATCGTCTTATACGGAATCTGTTTGCGCTTGAGCGCGCTCTCGAGTGAATTGATTGCTTGGGTCCATTTCTCTTCGCCGCCAATATAATTCCCGCGATCGTTCGGGTCCCAGATGGAAAGCTCTACCTGGTACTCCTTGAATCCGTAGGTGTTCAGCACCGCCAGCGCAAAATCAATGCAGCCGATCACCTCGTCTTCAATCTGCTCGGGAGTGCAGAAGATGTGCGCGTCATCTTGCGTGAAGCCACGCACGCGCAACAGGCCATGCATCACTCCGCTGCGCTCATACCGATACACCGTCCCCATCTCGCCCAACCGCACCGGCAGGTCGCGATAGCTCCGCAGCGTGTCCTTATATATAAGGATGTGGAACGGACAGTTCATCGGCTTCATCCGATAGTCCGCATCGTCCAGCTCCATCGGCGTGAACATATTCTGCGCGTAATAGCCCTCGTGTCCGCTCACCTTCCAAAGGTCCACGCGCGCCACATGCGGCGTGTGGACCAGCGAATACCCGCGCTTCAGATATTCGTCGCGCATCCAGTCTTCCATCTCTTTGCGGATCAACCCGCCCTTCGGATGCCAGAAAATCAGCCCCGGCCCCGCCAGTTCCTGAATGCTGAACAGGTCCAACTGCTTTCCGAGCACGCGATGGTCGCGTTTCTTCGCCTCTTCCAGCTTGTTGAGATATTCATCCAGCTGCTTCTTGTTATAGAAACTGGTGCCGTAGATGCGCTGCAGCTGCGGATTTTTTTCATCACCCAGCCAATATGCCCCGGCGATGCTCAGCAGCTTGAAAGCCTTGATCTTTCCCGTCGAGGGAACATGCGGCCCGCGACAGAAGTCCACAAACTTTCCCGTGCGATACAGCGAGATTTTTTCGTCCGGCTTGGTGAACTGCTCAATGAAGTGGCACTTCATGAAGTCGCCTTCGGCCTTGAACTGGCGCAGCCCATCCTCGCGCGGCAAAAAATCCTGCGCGTAAGGAATGTTCTGCTCCACCAATTCCTGCATTTTCCGCTCCAGCCTGTGCAGGTCGTCGGGCGTGAATGGCGTCGGACGATAAAAATCGTAAAAGAATCCACTCTCCGTCGGCGGACCATGTCCCAACTTCGTCTCCGGAAAAAGTTCAAGCACCGCTGCAGCCAGCAAATGCGCGGACGAATGACGAAACACTTCCAGCGACTCCGGATCCTTCTCCGTCAGGATGCGCAACTCCGTATCCTTGTCCAGCGGACGAGTCAGATCCACGAGCCGCGCCTCATCCCCATTTGGCGACGGGTGCCCCACCTGTGTGCTTTTCACAGGTGGGCCAGGGTTCTCCACTATGTTGTTGTCCTTACTGATGGGACGCGCCTGCGCAGCAATCGCCGCATCGGCCAACCTCGGCGATATCGACTTAGCCACATCCAGCGCCGTCGCGCCTTTAGGAAATTGTTTGATGGAACCGTCAGGAAGTTTTACTTGAATCGTTTCAGACATTCTTTTCTCCTCCCCGTGGCTCGCGCAAGATTGCCTCGCGCGAACTATGCGCGGACACGCCTACAGTGCGTCCTGCGCGCATGGGTTCAGATTGTTGGAGTAGTCAGTTTAGAGGAGGCGAGCAGAACGGGTCAAACTGATGTTGTCATCCTGAGCGCAGCGAAGGATCCCTGTCACTCTGCAAGTCAGTTTGCGCTTTCCCGATATCATCCCGATACCGTAGCGCAGCAAAGTAGAGGGACCTTGCCTTGAGTTTGCTTGAGTTGCCATTAGCTCTCTGCCATTGAAGCGCCACGATATTTCGAATTGTCATCCTGAGCGCCTTCTTTCTGGCGCGAAGGATCTTGTGCTTAGCACTCTGCGATAACTCCGCACCCGCGCCGATCGGAGCGACATCGAGAAACGTCTTTGCTTGATCCCCCTTCATCCGTGCTGATCCGTGTAATCCGTGGCAAGCTTTTGTTCTTGTCTTCCTCTGCACCCTCCGCGTACTCTGCGGGAAGCCTTCTGTTTGCATCTAATCCATTGCCTTATGCTGCCCCTCATCATCTTCAAGTACAGCTTGCGCTGGCTCTGGCACCTCGGCGGCCCCGGCCTCATCCTGCTCGCGCTCCTCGACAACTCGCTCATTCCCACACCCGGCGGAATGGACTTCGCCACCGTCCTCCTCTCCGCCAGCCATCCTGCTTTGTGGTGGTATTACGGCATGATGGCGACTGCCGGCTCGCTGATCGGCGGATATCTCGCCTACAAGGTGGGACGCAAGGGCGGCCAGGAAGCTCTCGAGAAACGATTCGGCCAGCAACGCCTGGAGAAGGTCTACAAAAAATTCGAAGAGGCCGGATTCTTCACCGTCTTCATTCCCGCCATCCTGCCGCCGCCGTTCCCGACTAGCCCCTTCCTCTTTGCTGCCGGTGCCCTCGACTACCCGCTGAAAAAATTTATGACTGCGCTCGCATTGGCGCGTGGCATCCGCTACATGGGATTGGCGTACATCGCCTTGCTCTCCGGTCGATGGATCATCCACTCCATGCGCCAGTATTACCAGCCGCTGCTGTGGACGTTCACCGGCCTGCTCGTCGTGGCTGGTATCATCGGCGGCACCTTCTTGTATTTGCAACACCGCCGGGGAAAACTCCAGCTCGATGCCGACTCCTCGCGAAAGAACGGCTCCGCATCTGATCGCAAGACCCCTGCCGAAAAAGTAGCGTGATCTCTATCTTGCTCTCTCCACGCACCCGAACTTTCCTGTCTACCCGACTATTAACTAGTCGTTGTTTTCAGGTTTGAAAGTCGCGCCCAACTCGCCGCATTGCGAAAATCGTTATCTCGTCGCCTGCCCAAGTTCCGCACTGCATTTTTTGTGTCCTTCGTGCCCTTGGTGTTCTTTGTGTTTTCAGGTTTGAGGTTCGCGACTAACTATCTGCAGATCGAACCCAAAACCGCCTGATCCGTGCAAATCCGTACGATCCGTGTAATCCGTGGCAAGCTTTTGCATCTGGACGGGCCCGGCAACACCTCTCCCGCGCCTCTCATCCCACAACCCACGGAGGTTCTTATGGCTATCGATCCTGTTTGCAGTATGGAAGTCGACGAAGAAACCGCGCCTGGACACACCGTCTATGACGGCATGGACTTCTATTTCTGTTCTCTC
>JAOAPL010000365.1 GCA_025462925.1 Acidobacteriaceae bacterium | reverse complement strand
CTTCATGACCTCGAGAACCCGGCAATGGTCATCGGTGTGGGCGACTCGTGGATTTTGCAGCCGGAAGATCCATGGGAAATAACTGGATACGTCCACAACGTGGTCTACACCTGTGGTGCCGTTCCAGAGTCCGATGGAACCGTGAAAATCTATTGGGGGGGCGCAGACACGGTCATGTGCGTGGGCGAAGCGAACGTCTCGGATCTGGTCGCACTATGCCTGCATCACGGCAGACCGGCAAAGTAAACATGGCATTTCAAGAGTTCTCTAATACCCCTGAATGGTATTCAACCCCCGGGCAGCGCTCGCCCTGATGCCCCTCCCGCTTGTGATCCAGTATCGCGTCAAGGCACGAAAACTCATGATCCGGGTTCCGTGCAGAGAGTGGGATTCGAACCCTCGATACAGGTTTCGCGGTCGGGAAGAAGCTCAGCCAGCATGACAGAAAATATCGCCACCTGCCTGCGATTCTTCAACGCCGCGTTGATGTCAATGGAAAGCAACACGCAAATAGGATGCGTCTCTAGTGGGGTCAGCTTCGTCGCTGCCGCTCCCTGTCTTTAGCATGTCCTCTTCGGCGGCGCTCACTTCCTTTTTCTTTGACTGAGCTTCTCCGATTTCGCCCTCCTACCTGGACTCTACCGAGGAGGGATTCTTAATAGCTAAATCGCTGCTGCGCCGTATCGGCACTGCCTTCTCGCAAAGCTAATCCCGATTTTTTCAATACGTCGCCTCACGACATTTTTCGCTCTACTTCTCGGAGAAAGCAGGCATGGTAGCCCATTCGCCAATACGGCGGAATGGAGGGAAAACGTGACGTTAGCTCAACTAATCGCGCATCGCAGATCTCTCGTAGCGGTCTGACTATACTTCTCCCAACCTTCAGGCGAGCGAGGGCGCCCGCGCGGCAAGTTTCCTATTGATCTTCTTAAATGCATCTTCCGCCCTGCGCAGCGCCTCTTCTACATTGGCGCAAATGTTCTCCCGCCCAACCACTTCCTCGAATTCTGCTTGATGTATCAGTTGCGCCGGCTGTTCGCGCGCCCCGCACAGAATCAGCGTGCGCCCGGAGGCGTGCAGTTGCTTTGCCGCTTCTTCCAGGGCGAACAGGCCAGTAGCGTCAATCGCCGTCATGTTCCGAAGGCGAATGATCACCACAGGGGGGAGCGCGTGCATATTCTCCGTCACGACCGAAAGTTTGTCGGTCGCGCCGAACAGAAACGGTCCGTGAATGCGAAAAATCGTGGCGTAGTAAGGAATGTCTTTGTCTTGCAAAATGTGGATGCGGCCGTCTTCGATATAGTCGTCGGTCACCTGCGACACCGTCGTGGTGTTCGCCACGCGTGTAATAAAAAGTAGCGCCGCCAGGATCATGCCCGCCTCAACCGCCACCGTGAGATCCGCAAACCGGTCAGAGCAAACGTGACCAGCCACACACTGATGTCGGTCTTGGTGAGCTTCAACAGCTGGGGAATTTCCCGCCACTCGCCCATGTTGTACGCGACCACCATCAGAATTCCAGCCAGTGCCGCCATCGGAATGTAGCTCGCCAGAGGCGCAGCAAAAAGCAGCACGCATAAAAGCGTGAGCGCGTGAATCATGCCAGCCACTGGTGACTGCGCACCAGCACGAATGTTTGTCGCCGTGCGAGCAATGGCGCCAGTTGCAGGCAGTCCTCCGAACATCGGGGAGACAATGTTGGCCACACCTGGCCCGATCAGCTCCACATTGGGATTGTGGTGGTCGTTACTTATGCGGTCAGAAACTACCGCCGACATGAGCGACTCAATCGCCCCCAGCATCGCCACAGTAAACGCCGGCCCGAGCAGCCCGTGAACCAGGCTCGCGTGCCAGCGCGGAATCGCCAGATGTGGTAAGCCGCTGGGGATGCCGCCAAAGCGTGTACCCACAGTTTCCACTGAAAGTTTAAGAAAATATGCGGCAACCGTGGCGCCAAGCATGGCCACGATTGGTCCAGGAATGCGTCCGGAAACGGCGCGGCATACGAGCATCACTACCACCGTAGCCACCGCCACGAGGGTTGCCTGCAACGACCATGTTGGAGATGCTGCAGCGAGTGCCTTCATTCGCAGCCAGAACTCGCCCGGAACCTTTTGCAAATGCAGGCCGAAGAAATCTTTGATTTGCGTGCTGGCAATCAACACGGCAATTCCGTTCGTGAATCCAAGCACCACCGGACGCGGAATAAATTTCACCGCAGAACCCATGCCGGTCACACCCAGAATAACCAGCAGAATTCCCGCCATCACCGTGCACATGAACAGCCCATCTACACCGTGAACAGCCACGATTCCCGCAACGACAACAACGAAAGCCCCCGTCGGTCCGCCAATCTGCGTCTTCGATCCGCCCAGCGCAGAGATCAGAAATCCGGTGACCATCGCGCAATAAATTCCCGCCTGCGGAGTCAGCCCAGAAGCGATGCTGAACGCCATCGCCAGCGGCAACGCCACCAGTCCGACTGTGATCCCAGCAATCACATCCCGAATGAATTTGTCGAGGCTGTAATCGCGCAGGCACAAAACCGACTTCGGCAGCCAGCGGTCATTGATACCAAAAGAAAGAACGCGAGAAGACATACTTCATTGCATTATTGCAGCTCGCGATATCTTTCTGTAGCTCCAAACAAACCAAAGGTCTTTGCCCATGTGGTGCGACACGCTTCGACTTCACTGCGAGCAGACTTTGTCCGCCGCCTTCGACTCTGGCCGAACCCATAGCCGGCATAGATGTTTTTCGATTGGACTTCCCAGCGAGTTCTACTCAGATTGGGACAGCAAGCTGCTGCCGTGAAGCAGCATTATTAAAATATGACCCGCCCCTGTTTTCCGGTCCCTGTCGTCCCGAGGCGAATAGCGCAGATCCGTAAACTCCGTCAAGCTCATATGGATGCTGTGCTCTGTGAGGCCATTTTGGACAAGAACCGGCACACGTCCCCGCGATCAAGTAACCGTCTATTTGGCCTCAGATGACGCCAAGTTCGTAAGTGAGGCCGGGTTGGTCATCGATGGATGCTATGCGGGGGTTTGAAGTGCTGAAAGTAATCTGTCGCTGGACAGGATCAAATCGTGCCAGCAAAGCACCTCAGGCGCCAGGACTCGTCATTTTATTTCTCTGGGTTCAGGCCGCACCGTTTAATGGATTTCGTTCGCGCTCAACATGGCGGTAATTTCGGACTGATTCAATTTCGGCTCTAAGCTTGCCGATTTGCGCGGAGTACCGTATCGCGGTCAGGAGTGCTCCCGCCTCCGCTCCAAGAAGAAAAAGACCAACACCTAACCAGGTATCCATCTCGGCCCTTTCATGCCCGTACGCAGCGAATGCGCTACTTCGTCTGAAGCCGCGTGCTTGGAAAGAGATCGCCGAATGCAAGAAAAGCAGTGCATGTGCAGAGCTTGACACCGCCGACATTGTTAGAGATGGCGATTTTCGCCAGCTATCGAATCGGTTTGCTAAAATGCTCCGCCATGGAGCCCTCGCTGTTGTGTCCCGACTGCAAAAGATTGGAGCGTGAATATCAGCTCACTATTGCTGAAATCTATTCTGTTGTCGGTAGAAGGTTCAAAAGCGTACGCGAAAAATTGCACCAATTATTTCGATGGCAGGATGTGCGCGACGAGGCTGTGGAGGCGTTCTACGAACACAAAAAGACTCACGCAAGGCGAGCTTCCGGTCTGCGCAGGGTAGCTTAGTTTTTAAGGCATTCACAAGTGACGCACATGGGGTTCGTAAATCCTGTTCCCTGCAATCAGTGCCTCGGGTCTCTCTAGAGAGGCGAAGACTGATAGAATAACTATGTCTATACACACCTTTCCGCTGCGTCTGTTGGTGACGGTTTCTTGTGCAGATGATGAAAGCTATTGCGCAGGAGGCCATCATGACAGCCCCAAATCTCGCATCACCCAAAATCCTATACCCAGAGTCGCCATCCGCAACGTGATCTGCGCCAACCCGAAACTCAAGCAGTTTGCAGACCGAGAACTGACCTGGGCGGACCCGGAACAAACGCTTGAAGAAAGGACCTCGTATACCATTCCCCAAGTCGCCATGACGCTGCGGATCGGTAAAGCAGTGGGGCAAAAGTACCCGGAGTCCCTCGGCCAGGATGCGGCGAGTCTTCTCACCTCGTCGGGTCTCGTCGATCCCGATTCGATCTCCGTCCTCAGCCACATTGGCCTCATCTTCCGCAACGGCAAAGTCCATCCGTATCCCGGGTCAAAGCGCATGTTCACTGCTCCGGCTGAAGTGCTGGTCTTGCGCAAGCTCCTTCTTGGTTTAGACGAAGAGCACGTGGACAGGCGCCTTGGGAGCTGCGGTGGCCGAACGGTGAAACTGCGCCTTGCTCCTGCCGCTGCGAAATCTCGCCTCCCATTGCACAATTGTAAGAGTCTGCAGGTATCTTGTCAGTTGATGAAATCAGCGTTAGCACTCATGTGGTATGCGCGATATGGCCATTTTCCTCTAGCCAAGCCGATACGAATCGTCAGTGCGACAAAACAAGGCCCCAGCCCTACTGCCAATTACGATTCGGTCGAGACTGACTACGACGTTGCCGGGCGATTTTCCACGATCACCGATGGCGGCGGAGTACGATTACAATCAGCTACCCGAACACGACAACGTTCCGAATTACACAGCCGACCACCTGGGTCGACATCAGAATGACCTGCCTTGGCTATCTGCAAGTTATTGAAAATATTAGGTCGTTTAACTGTCCGACCTTCTGTTCCCAAACCATGGGCGTTCGAAACCGGACTTTCATCTCGGGCCCAGAGAAAAGAGCCGGATATCCGGGCCGAGGCACACCGTGGGGGAACTTCTCCGGTCCGGTTTGAACTCAAAAACTGTAGAAATGCGGGTAATTAGAGCAATTCACGCACAACTCAGGCACGTTTTCTCTGAGAGGGAGACTAGATGGCGGTGCAGC